>NZ_JAHWBL010000105.1:0-3678 GCF_029493445.1 Nocardioides sp. ChNu-99
GCGCGGGCTGAGCTTGAGTCGCTTCACTGGGTTCCTCCGTCGCGGAGTTCCCCTCGGCCTCGCGCCTCGGGGTGGTCTGTGGGGGCTACGTGATGTAGCCGTGGAGCCGGAGCAGACGGATCCGCTCGGCGGGGTCGTCGCCGGCGAGCGCGAGGATCGACTCCGGCATGAGCCGCGGGCCGCGGGTCTGCCCAGGGGTGCGGCCGCGGCGGGTGGTCGCCTCGGTCGTGAGGAGCACGCTGCGGCCGGCGACCTGCGCTCGTCGCATCCCTCGCCGTGCGTTCACGACGCGGGAGATGTCCGCGCCGTCGCGGATCGCCTGCGCGCCCGCGGCGCCGAACACCCGGTCCTGTTCGGTCTCGGTGAGCGCCGCGAAGTGGGAGTCCGGGGATTCCACTGCCATGAGCCGGTCGAGGGTCTCGCGGCCGGCGGCGGTGCGGTTGTCGGGGGCCGGGAGGTGGGTGCAGCGGCACCGCGGGTGGCGCTCGAACCCCTCGTTGAACAGGTAGAACCGGCCGGTCAGCACGATGCACCGCGAGCACGCCCCGGGTTCGGCCATCCGCACCCAACCGGTGACCCACGGCCGTTGGGCCATCGCAGCCTCGTCGGCGGCGCGGGCGGTGTCGGCCAGGATGGTCTCGACGAGGCCGTCGATGTAGTCCTGGGTGTCGTCGAGCGCCTGGCGGGCGAGGACGATGTCGGGCCCGCGGGTGACGGTGAGGGTCTCGCTGAGGTCGGTCCGTCGCAGGTCGTTGTACCGCTGGCCGGCGTGGGCGACAGCCTGCTCGAGGAGCCCTCCTGTGGGCAGCCCGTCGCCGGAGACGCCCGTGAACGCTTCGGGACGCAGCACACCCGGTTCGGTGCGGGGCCCGAACGCCAGCTCGTTGAGGACGTCGGCGACGTACACGTCGGACTCGCGTGCGGCCAGGACCTGCGCGCCCGCGATGAGCGCGAGCGCTGGCCCCGCGACCTCCTGCTGGTACTGGTCCTCCCACGACGTCGACGCGGGGTCCATCCGGGACCACGCTCGCCGTACCCCGGCCCGGGCGATGGCCAGGAGCCGCGCGATGCGCCGCTGGTGCCTACTCGCCGAGGCCGGCGGGGTCGGCATTCCTCAGCGTCCGGTCGATGCTTTCGAGCGTGGGGTCGCCGGCCTCGGCCGCGAAGTACTCCCGCTCCTTGGCCTTGCGCGCCTCGGACCAGCCGAGCTCGTCCCAGTAGCCCTCCCGAGACAGGACCTTCTGCGCGTGCCGCTTCGCGAGCGCGTCCTCACGCTGCGACACGGTGGGGGTGGCGGGGTCGAACCACTCGACGCGGACGCGGTTGCCGGTCACCCACTCGCCGGTGCGGAACCGCATGGCGAGCGCACCGACCCAGCCCAGCGACATGCCGAGCTCCTCGTTCTGCCGCTCCACCGAGCGCACGAGCCGCGCCTCGTCGGCGCGGATGGCGCCCTCGGCCGGCGGGTTCGAGGACAGCAGCCCGAAGTAGCGAGCCGGGAAGCCGGAGACGTTGGCGGCCTCCTTGCCGTAGATCTCCAGCGCGGTCTGGAAGTTCTTCAGGTCGGCCTGGGAGAACTGCCCCCACTTGGCGTCCTTGCTGGTCAGGATCTTGATGGCGTCGAAGTACGCCTCGAACAGCGGGACGGGCTGGCCCTTGTCGTCGACGAAGTCGCCCTTCGCGATGCCGGTGGCCCAGATCGACGGCACGCCGTGGGCCTCCTGCGCGAACTGCAGGTTCGTCAGCGACCGTGCGGCGGCGTCGACGAGCGGGATGAGGTCGCTCATCTGCGACTCGCCTTCCCACTCCCCCGACACCCGCCGGTTGAGGTGCATCACGACCGGCACCGCGCCCAGGTTGTGCTCGTCGCGGTCGACCTCGACCCACCGGCCGCGCCGCAGCTCCGTGTGGACGGTGACGTTGGGCCGGTACAGCGTCGAGCAGGAGACCCGGGCGCCGTCGACGTTGGTGGAGCGGAAGAACCGCGCGGCAGCCGTCATCTGCTCGCTGCGGGCGTCGATGACACCGGTCATCTGCCGCGGCGACTCGACCCGCACCAGCGGGAGGTCCTCGTCGCGCTCGTTGCTGCCGACGGTGAGGAACCCGCGACCGAACACCTGCCGGTCGATGTTGAACATCGAGAAGTGCGCCGAGAGGTTGTTCGCGTCCCAGATCGCCCGCAGGTCCTTGTCGGCGGTCTCCTGACCGGGCAGCACCAGCGACCGCACCTGCTGGCGGTCGTTGATGGTGTCGACCAGCGTCCGGCACCAGTTCGTGATGACCAGGAATCGCCGCATCTCGGGAGGGATCGCCATGCCGAGCTGCTCGATGCGCTGCTGACCGAGGTAGTAGCGCCACATCAGCTCGTCGTGCCGCCGGCGCGCGCCCAGGCGGGCCCGGAGCCGGTTCAGGAGGTCGATCTCGCTCTGGTCGAGAGCCACGAGCACCCGCCTCCCTTCCAACGTCGAGCAGTCAGCGGCGCAACCGGATGTAGGCGGGGCCCGTGTTCGCTTCCCAACCGCTCGCTCGAGCGTCGGCAGCAGCCTCGTGAGCGAGGACGTCGGCCATCAGGGCGTCGATCTTCTGGTGGTCCGACGGCTTGCCGAGGATGTACTTGTCGCCCGGCTTCCCGACCTTGCGCGCGTTCAGCGCGTGGGTGCGGGTGATCGCGCAGTCGTCGTGGGTGGTGGCGCCTTCGGCGAGGTCGTTGATGTACCGGTCGAGCGCGAAGTGCATCCGCGTGATCGACCGGGTGGGGAACGGGACCACGACGTCCTCACCGTGCTCGAGCGCCCACTCGTCGATCTGTGTCCCCCAGATGGGGTCTTGGTCGGCATAGAACCGCTCGACGTCGTACCGCTCGAACATCGTCGCGACCGCGGTCTTGACCTCGTCCTTCGGGATCCGGCCGCCCCACTCGTCGGGGTTCCAGATCATCGGCCGGTCGTCGGGCCCGTAGGTGGGCGTGAACCGGTGCCCGTCCTGGGTCTCGACGCGGATCGCGGTCCAGTCCCCCGACTTCGACCCGTCGAAGCCAGCACAGATCGACCCTGACACCTCGACCTCGACGGCGTCGCCCCACAGAACATCGGTGAGGAACGACCCGAGACCCTGCACCAGCCGGTTCCCGAAGAACCGCTCAGCCTGCGTGGGGTCCTTCTCCACGAGCTCGTCCGCCTCAGCATCGATGCTCTTGGGGTCGACCCACGGCGAGTCGGAGTAGACGTGGACGTGGATCTGGTGACGGTCGCGCTTCTTGCGGTAGTCCAGCTCGGCCGGCGGCTTGCGGTAGTACCGGAAGATGTCCTTCACCCGTGACTCGAATGCCTGCTGGGCGGCCGAGTTCTCCATCGGGTCCCACGGGTTCGTGAGCTCGATGGTGCGGCCCTGCATCGCGGCTATGCCGCGGCGCATGGTCTGCCACGTGTCGAGCACCCGGTTGGAGGAGGTGTAGAGCCCCGACTCGTCACCCAGGCCGCCGGTGAGGGGCTGCCCGAGCTTGGACTTCGCCGCCGACGACAGCGGCACGATCTTCCCGCGGTTCGGGAGCCGGATGAACCCCTCGCGCACGTGCACGAACTCGGCCAGCGGACCCGAGTGGATCATGGTCTGCAGCGGCTCGTAGACGTTGTTGGTCTGCGACTCCGCGAACGCGAGCAGCCCGAGCAGCGACTTGCG
>NZ_JAHWBL010000106.1:0-3466 GCF_029493445.1 Nocardioides sp. ChNu-99
ATGTCCGGCGGCGTCCTACTCTCCCACGACCTCCCGGTCGCAGTACCATCGGCGCTGAGAGGCTTAACTTCCGGGTTCGGAATGGGACCGGGTGTTTCCCTCTCGCTATGACCGCCGTAACTCTATTGACTTACACATCCCCGCATCTCGTCCCCACCGGTCAAGTGTGGGGGCAGCGGGATGGTGTGTTGTCTCAGACACCAGACAGTGGACGCGAACAATAACAAGCAGCATGACGATTGCGGGTTCAGTAGAGACCCTGACGCACAACAGATGTGTTTTGTGATGTTGAGGCTTGTATGACAAGCCCTCGGCCTATTAGTACCGGTCGGCTAGGCATCACTGCTGTACACCTCCGGCCTATCAACCCAGTCATCTACTGGGGGCCTTAACCCATGAAGGGTGGGAAACCTCATCTTGAAACGTGCTTCCCGCTTAGATGCATTCAGCGGTTATCACTTCCGAACGTAGCTAACCAGCCGTGCCCCTGGCGGGACAACTGGCACACCAGAGGTTCGTCCATCCCGGTCCTCTCGTACTAGGGACAGCCTTTCTCAAGTTTCCTACGCGCGCGGCGGATAGGGACCGAACTGTCTCACGACGTTCTAAACCCAGCTCGCGTGCCGCTTTAATGGGCGAACAGCCCAACCCTTGGGACCTACTCCAGCCCCAGGATGCGACGAGCCGACATCGAGGTGCCAAACCATCCCGTCGATATGGACTCTTGGGGAAGATCAGCCTGTTATCCCCGGGGTACCTTTTATCCGTTGAGCGACGCCGCTTCCACATGCCAGCGCCGGATCACTAGTTCCGACTTTCGTCCCTGCTCGACATGTCTGTCTCACAGTCAAGCTCCCTTGTGCACTTACACTCAACACCTGATTGCCAACCAGGATGAGGGAACCTTTGAGCGCCTCCGTTACATTTTAGGAGGCAACCGCCCCAGTTAAACTACCCATCAGGCACTGTCCCTGATCCAGATAATGGACCTAGGTTAGACATCTAGTACGACCAGAGTGGTATTTCAACGTTGACTCCACCCCAACTGGCGTCGAGGTTTCACAGTCTCCCACCTATCCTACACAAGCCGAACCAAACACCAATACCAAACTATAGTAAAGGTCCCGGGGTCTTTCCGTCCTGCCGCGCGTAACGAGCATCTTTACTCGTAGTGCAATTTCGCCGAGTCCACGGTTGAGACAGCGCCCAAGTCGTTACTCCATTCGTGCAGGTCGGAACTTACCCGACAAGGAATTTCGCTACCTTAGGATGGTTATAGTTACCACCGCCGTTTACTGGGGCTTAAGTTCTCCGCTTCGGCATTGCTGCCTAACAGGTCCCCTTAACCTTCCAGCACCGGGCAGGAGTCAGTCCGTATACATCGTCTTACAACTTCGCACGGACCTGTGTTTTTAATAAACAGTCGCTTGGGCCTGGTCTCTGCGGCCATCACCGCTTCCCCCAGCAAGTGGGTTCACGGATCCGGCCCCCCTTCTCCCGAAGTTACGGGGGCATTTTGCCGAGTTCCTTAACCATGGTTCGCTCGATCGCCTTAGTATTCTCTACCTGATCACCTGAGTCGGTTTGGGGTACGGGCGGCTCATAGCTCGCTAGAGGTTTTTCTCGACAGCATAGGATCATCGGCTTCCCCAAAAAGGGTCCCCATCAAGTCTCAGGATCGTGATCCAACACAGCCACCCGGATTTACCTAGGAGGCTCCCTACACTCTTAGCCACGGAACTACCATCGCCGTGGTCCGACTACCTTCCTGCGTCACCCCATCGCTTGACTACTACCAGCTCGGGTCCCACGCTACGCACCCCAGCCCACACCCCGAAGGGCATGGATCAAAGAGGTGTTTCGGATGGTTAGCATCACCAGGTTCGTCATGGGCGCTACTTCGCCGGTACGGGAATATCAACCCGTTGTCCATCGACTACGCCTGTCGGCCTCGCCTTAGGTCCCGACTTACCCAGGGCAGATTAGCTTGACCCTGGAACCCTTGATCATTCGGCGCACGTGTTTCTCACACGTGATTCGCTACTCATGCCTGCATTCTCACTCGTGTCGCCTCCACACCTGGATCACTCCGGCGCTTCACCGGCGACACGACGCTCCCCTACCCATCCACACACCTGAACCAACCTCGAGGGCGGCTTAGCTAACGTGTGAATGCCATAGCTTCGGCGGATGACTTGAGCCCCGCTACATTGTCGGCGCGGAATCACTTGACCAGTGAGCTATTACGCACTCTTTCAAGGGTGGCTGCTTCCAAGCCAACCTCCTGGTTGTCACTGCGACTCCACATCCTTTTCCACTTAGTCACCGCTTAGGGGCCTTAGCTGATGGTCTGGGCTGTTTCCCTCTCGACTACGGAGCTTATCCCCCGCAGTCTCACTGCTGCGCTCTCACTCAACGGCATTCGGAGTTTGGTTAACGTCAGTAACCTGGTCGGGCCCATCGGCTATCCAGTGCTCTACCTCCGCTGAGAAACACGCAACGCTGCACCTAAATGCATTTCGGGGAGAACCAGCTATCACGGAGTTTGATTGGCCTTTCACCCCTATCCACAGGTCATCCCCTCCATTTTCAACTGAAGTGGGTTCGGTCCTCCACGCAGTCTTACCCACGCTTCAACCTGCCCATGGATAGATCACCCCGCTTCGGGTCTTGATCGCGCTACTCAAACGCCCTATTCGGACTCGCTTTCGCTACGGCTTCCCCCCACGGGTTAACCTCGCAACGCAACACAAACTCGCAGGCTCATTCTTCAAAAGGCACGCCATCACCCCCACAAGGAAGGCTCTGACGGATTGTAGGCACACGGTTTCAGGTACTATTTCACTCCCCGCCAGGGGTACTTTTCATCTTTCCCTCACGGTACTTGTCCGCTATCGGTCACCGAGGAGTATTTAGGCTTAACGGGTGGTCCCGCCAGATTCACACGGAATTTCAGGGGTTCCGTGTTACTTGGGTACACGCCCACACAGCTCGAGCCTTACGCCTACGGGGCTATCACCCTCTACGGCCCCACTTTCCAATGGGCTTCGACTTCAACTCGAGTTTCTTACTGTGCGGCCAGCCGGCAGACTGACCAAGACATGCCCCACAACCCCACGCACGCAACCCCTGCCGGGTATCACACGCACGCGGTTTAGCCTGTTCCGCTTTCGCTCGCCACTACTCACGGAATCACTATTGTTTTCTCTTCCTACCGGTACTGAGATGTTTCACTTCCCGGTGTTCCCTCCACACGCCCTATATATTCAGGCGCGGGTAACTGGACATGACTCCAGCTGGGTTTCCCCATTCGGACATCCCCGGATCAACGCTCGGTTGCCAACTCCCCAGGGCTTATCGCAGGCTCCAACGTCCTTCATCGGCTCTCGGTGCCAAGACATCCACCATGTGCCCTTAACAGCTTGCCAAACAAACCACAACACGACAAAACACAAACAATGCGTCT
>NZ_JAHWBL010000107.1:0-3008 GCF_029493445.1 Nocardioides sp. ChNu-99
CCATGATGCCGTCGCGGAAGCCCGGGAAGTTCTCCACCTCGGTGGTGTTCATCAGCGCGCCGCCGGCCGTGACCGAGCCCTCGAACACCAGGGGCGCGAGGTTCGCGCGCGCGGCGTACACCGCGGCGGTGTAGCCCGACGGCCCGGACCCGATGACGATGACGTTGCGGGGCTCCCCGGCGGCGGGGGTGGCGGTGGCTGTCTGGTCGGTCATGGGGGTCGAGGCTCCTGAGGTCGGTACGGCGGAGGCCGGTGCCCTCGCCACAGTCGTCAACCGATCGTAGGCGAGAGGGATTCCCGGCCGGCCGTCACGGGCGGGCCAGGCGCAGCGCGTCGAGCCGCTCGCCCGTGCCGCAGGCCCGCACCACGACGTCGACGCTCCCGTCGGCCCCCGGGGGGACGGTGACGTCGATGCGGGCGGGAGTGCCGCCGTACGTCGTGAGGACACCGACCGCGTCCGGTCCGGGGTCGCCGCAGCCCGCGGACGTCGTGCGAGCGGGTGCCGCGGCCGCAGCCGCCAGGAGGTCGGCCACCTGGGGTCCGAGGTCGGCGCCGGGGTCGAGCGCCGCGCCGGGGGGAGGGGCGAGGACCTGGCCCGCGTACGGCGCGAGCGTGTCCACCGCGGTGACCGCGCTGTCCTGTGCGTCGGCCTCGGGGACCTGCGCTGGACCGGCGGAGTCGGGCGTGGCGTCCTCCTCGGCGGACGCGTCCTGCGGCGCCGACTCGGCGACGCCGGCCGAGTCGGACTCGTTCCCCGAGCCCCCGAGCCGCGGCACCACCGTGCCCCCCACCCCGACGACCACGACGGCCGCGGCGGCGACGAGCAGGCCCCGGGCCACGCGGCGCCGGCGGCGGGCCGCGGCGAGGTCGACGAGCTCGGGGGCGGGTTCGGCACGGGGGTCGGGCGAGCTGCCCGGGTCGGAGGCCGCAGCCCGCTCCGCGGCGAGGCCGGGGAGGACGTCGTCGAGGCGGGCGGCGACGTCGGCCGGCATCGGCGAGCGCTCGGCGGCGGCGCGCAGCAGCCCCCGCACGCGCGCCTCGGTGGCGGGATCGAGCGGCGCGTCGGCGTCGGGCTCGGTCGGGTCGGTCATGTCACCTCCTCGGCGGTCGTGGGTGGGTCGTCGCGGGGACCCGGGGGCGCTGCGGGGCCCGGACGGGCTCAGGGCGCGTCCGCCGGCGGCCCGCGCGTCGTGCGCGGGGATGGGACGCCGGAGGGCGCAGGACGGTTCCGTGGCGGCGCGGGGGGCTGCTCCGCGGCCGGTACGGCGACGAGGTCGGCGAGCAGCGCCGCCAGGCGGGCCCGTCCGCGGGAGCACCGCGACTTCACGGTGCCGACCGCGCAGTCGAGCACCGCGGCGGCCTCGGCGACGCCGTACCCCTCCATGTCGACCAGCACCAGCGCGGCCCGCTGCTCCGGCGGCAGGGTGGCCAGCGCCGCGAGCACGCGCTCGCGGGTCTCGGCGTCGGTGGCGGCCCGCTCGGGGTCGGTCGCCGGCACCGGGGCACCCACCACCGCCCCGCGGGACGCCTGCTCGTCGAGGTCGTCGGGCAGCGGGTCGGCCGCCCGCACCTTGCGGGCCCGCAGCCGGTCGAGGCAGGCGTTGACGACGACGCGGTGCAGCCACGTCGTGACCGCGGAGTCGCCACGGAAGGTCCCTGCGCGCCGGTACGCCGCCACGAGGCCGTCCTGCAGCCCGTCGGAGGCGTCCTCGGGGTTGCCGGTCGTGCGGAGCGCCACCGCCCACAGCCGGTCGCGGTGGCGGGCGAGGAGCAGGCCGAACGCGTCGGGGTCACCCGCGACGTGGGCGCGCAGGAGGGCGTGGTCGTCGGGGCCCTCCGGGCTGCCGCTCACCCGAGGACCCGCACCTCGGCGACCTCGGCCCGGAACCCGCCCTCGACGGGCGGCAGGGCGGTGAACCACAGGGTCAGGTAGCGGCCGGAGCCGTCCTCGACCGCGACCGACGCCTGCTGCGGGAGGTCGGCGCCGGTGGCGACGGGCTCGAGACCGTCGACGTCGTCCACCGCCTCCTCGCCCAGGTAGACCGACACCGCGGCACCCGTGCCGGCGAGGTCGAGCTGCACCTCGCGGACGTCACGGCTCTCGCCGAGGTCGACCTGCAGGCCGACGCCGGTCTTGAGGCCGTCGGGGCCGAGCTGCTGGAAGTACCGCTCGCTGGTCCACGAGGTGGCGGGGTCACCGTCGAGCGCCTCGGCGACCTGGCCCTCCCGCTCCTCGCCGTCGCCCTCGGGGTCGATCGACGTCGCCGTGAGACCGGTCAACGGCTCGGGCGCGGCGGACGGCGTGCTCGACGACGACCCCGACGAGGCGTCGTCGGAGCCGTTGCCCCCGTCGTCGGAGCGGCCGACGAACTGGTAGACGACCGCCACCACGAGGAGCAGCGCGACCAGGGCGCCGAGGAAGCCGGCCAGCTGCAGCCACGAGCGGCCGGGCGCGGTGCGCTTGCGGGCGCCGGGGTCGCGCACGGGGTGCGGCAGCACGGCGCCGGTCGTGTGCCCGGTCGCCCAGGGCCAGAACTCCTCGGAGACGGGCGCGGGGCTCGCCTCCTGGGCGCGCCGACGGGCCTCGACCTGCTCGGGGGTCTCCGGCGCGAAGAGCGGGCGCTCGGGGTGGGGCTCGAAGTCGGGCGGGGGCGGCGGCGGCTCGGCGCGCTTCGCCAGCCAGGACACGTCGCCCGACTCCCCCTCGTCGCCCTCGTGGAAGATCGGGACGCCCGCCTGCGTGGGCACGTCGAGGGACTGCGCCGCGCGCACGTGCGGCCGACCCGCGGGGCGCTCCTCGGCCGGCGGGGCGGTCGGAGTGGCCGTCACCGCGGCCCGCTCGGCCGTCGAGGTGAGGGGCCCGTCGTGCTCCCTGTCGTGCTGCGCGGTCACCGTGGGCGCCGGCGCCGGGGGTACGGCGGGGGTCGCGCTCGTCGTGCCGCTCACGGCGGAGGAGGCCAGCCCCGGCCGCGCGTCCGCGACCCGGGCGGCGGCCGCAGCGGGGGCGG
>NZ_JAHWBL010000108.1:0-2675 GCF_029493445.1 Nocardioides sp. ChNu-99
CTGTAGTCGCCGCGGTGCTCCGCGACCATCCGAATCGCCCGCTCCTTCACAGCGGGATCCACCTTCTTAGGCATGTGCTCATCCTCCTTGACTCACAAGGAAGCGGCATCAAACCCGTGACGGTTCAGTTGAGATGCGAGTTCCGGCGAGCCTCGACACCAGCTCGGGCCGTGGGTGGTGGTTTCGAGGGCCGCTGGGGCGGCCACCTCAACCACCGAGCGCCAGGGCGGCCACCTCAACCACCGAGCGTCGGTTGAGATGCGAGTTCCGGCGAGCCTCGACACCAGCTCGGGCCGTGGGTGGTGGTTTCGAGGGCCGCTGGGGCGGCCACCTCAACCAGCGCGGGACGGGGCGGCCACCTCAACCAGCGCGGGACGGGGCGGCCACCTCAACCACCGAGCGTCGTTGTCAGGAGGCGCGGCGCTTCTCCGCGCGCTTGGCGGCGCGGGCGCGCTTCTCCTCGGCGTCGAGGCGCTCGGCCTCGTCGAGGGTCGGCGCGCTGCCGCCGCGGCGGGCGGGGATCCACCAGGCGCCGGCGGGCTTCTCGTCCTCGGGGTAGAGGTCGATCGCCTTGTCGAGCAGCGCCTTCATCGACTCGTGCAGCTCGGCGGTCTCGGCGACGGGGTCGGCGGCGGTCGGGTGGAGCGGGGCGCCGACGTGCACGCCGATGGTCTTGCCGCGGGAGAAGTCGCGGGGGTGGTCCTTGGTCCACATGCGGTGGGTGCCGAAGATGACGACGGGCAGGAGCGGTACGCCGGCCATCGCCGCGATCCGCACTGCACCCGTCTTCAGCTCCTTGATCTCGAACGAGCGCGAAATGGTGGCCTCGGGGAAGATGCCGACCGCCTCCCCCTGGCGGAGGTACTCGACGGCCTTCGCGGCAGACGCCGCGCCCTCGCCCCGGTCGACCTCGATGTGGTGGAACGAACGCATCACGGGACCGCCGACGGGGTGGTCGAAGATCTCCTTCTTCGCCATGAACCGCACGTAGCGGCCCGACGGGTTGGCGGCGAGCCCGCCGTACACGTAGTCGACGTACCCGACGTGGTTGACGGCGAGCAGCACGCCGCCCGTGCGGGGGACCTGCTCGGTGCCCGCCATCTGGAAGCGCTGGCCGAGCGCGCGGAAGGAGAGCTTCGCGGTGGCGATGACGGCGGGGTAGGTCAGGTCGAGCACGTGGTCTCCCGGTGGCTGCGGCGCTGCGGTCGATCGACTCTAGCCTGCAACGGCGCGGCGTCGACCTGGGCCCGGACGCCGAGGGGCCGGCCCCGCAGTGCGGGACCGGCCTCCGGCTCGGAGCAGCTGCTCGTCAGCCGATGAACTCGCTGAGCTCGCGCACGAGCGCGGACTTCGGCTTGGCGCCGACGATGGTCTTGACGACCTCGCCACCGGAGTAGACGTTGAGCGTCGGGATGCCCGTGACCCGGTAGTTGCCCGGGGTGACGGGGTTCTCGTCGACGTTCATCTTCACGAACGTGATCTTGTCGCCGTGCTCCTTGGCGAGCTCGTCGAGGATCGGGGAGACCTGGCGGCACGGGCCGCACCACTCGGCCCAGAAGTCGACCAGGACGGGCTTGTCGGACTTCAGGACCTGCGCCTCGAACTCGGCGTCGGTCACAGCGGCGATGTCAGCCACGGCGTGTTCCTCTCGTTGATGGGGTCGCCCGGCGGACCGGGGCGTCGGTGGTGGAACGTCGGGGAGCGCTCGGTTCTTCCCGTCAGAGGCCGGCGGTCTGCACGGTCTCGACGGCGGCGGACTCCGCGACCGCGTCCTGGGCCTCCTGCGGCGTCACCGCGGCGTGGTCCAGGTCGGCGATGTAGCGCTCGGCGTCGAGCGCCGCGGCGCAGCCGGTGCCGGCCGCGGTGATCGCCTGGCGGTAGTGGTGGTCCACCAGGTCGCCGGCCGCGAACACGCCCGGGATGTTCGTCGCCGTCGAGGGGTGGCGCACCAGCACGTAGCCCTCGTCGTCGAGGTCGACCTGACCGCCGAGCAACTCCGAGCGCGGGTCGTGGCCGATCGCCACGAACAGGCCGGTGACCTCCAGCGGCCGGGTCTCCCCGGTCACGGTGTCGCGCAGCGTGACGCTCTCCAGCTTGTCGCCGCCGTGGATCTCGGCGACCTCGGAGTTCCAGAGCACCTCGAGCTTCGGGTCCTTGAACGCGCGGTCGGCCATGATCGCGGAGGCGCGCAGCGAGTCGCGGCGGTGGATCAGGTACACCTTCGAGGCGAAGCGGGTGAGGAAGGTGGCCTCCTCGACGGCCGAGTCACCGCCGCCGACGACCGCGATGGCCTGCTCGCGGAAGAAGAACCCGTCGCAGGTGGCGCACCACGACACGCCCTTGCCGGAGTAGAGGTCCTCGCCGTCGATGCCGAGCTTGCGGTAGCCCGAGCCCATCGCCAGCACCACCGAGCGCGCCGTGTAGGTGTCGGTCTCGGTGCGCACGACCTTGATGTCACCGGTGAGGTCGACCGACACGACGTCGTCGGGCACGAGCTCGGCGCCGAAGCGCTCGGCCTGCGCGCGCATCTCGTCCATCAGCGCGGGGCCCATGATGCCGTCGCGGAAGCCCGGGAAGTTCTCCACCTCGGTGGTGTTCATCAGCGCGCCGCCGGCCGTGACCGAGCCCTCGAACACCAGGGGCGCGAGGTTCGCGCGCGCGGCGTACACCGCGGC
>NZ_JAHWBL010000109.1:0-1996 GCF_029493445.1 Nocardioides sp. ChNu-99
CCACGTCACGGGGCCAGCCCGAGTCGGCGGCGGCGGAGAGGTAGCGGCTCAGGGCGTACCGCAACGGCCGCAGCGCGTTGGCGTCCGGGCGCTCGGTCTCCGGCACGCCGTGCGTCAGGACGGTCAGCGCCTCGTCGAGCTGCGCCACCGCGGTCGGGGCCGCGAGCGCCGGGCGGCTCGAGTGGAAGTAGTCGAGCGCCGGGTAGGCGAGGTGCTGCTCGGCCGAGGTGGCGACGGCCGGCAGGAGGCCGATCAGCTGCTGCTCGAACATGTCGCTGAACCGGTCGCCGACCCACGCGCGGGCGACCATCTCGGGGGCGGTGTCGCCCAGCGCGTGGATCTGCACGGCGAGGGCGCGCCGGGAGACGACCGCCGACACCACGGAGATGAGGTAGGTGATCGCCAGGGTGACGATGAAGAGGCCGCAGAAGCTCGCGAGGGCCGTCACCTCCCGCCACTCGGGGTCGTGGGCGACGAAGTCGCCCGTGCCGAGGGTGAACAGCGTGAAGCCGGTGAAGTAGACGACGTCGGCCGCGCCCGCGGGGACCCGGGTCGTGGAGTCGACCACGCTGCCCGACCCGGCGAGGACCAGGGCCCATCCCGTCCACAGCAGCAGGACCCACGTCAGCACCGTGCCGACGAGGAGGACCGACCCCACCCCGGTGAGGAACGACGACTCGTCGTCCTGCCGGTGCCGGCGTACGGCGACACGCCAGCAGACCCCGACGACCCGACTGGTGAGTGGCCCGGCGCCCGCCGACACCGACAGGGTCGTCATCAGGGCGTCGACGAGGACCCCGAGGACGACGAGCGCGCCGGCGACCACCAGCAGGACGTCGAGCGGTGTGTTGTCGAGCACGGGGAGTTCCTCCGGTCGGTACGACGGGTGGGCGGACCCCCGGTACCCGCGCGCGACCGACCCGGCGCGGTGGACGCCGGCGCCCGGAGCCGCGGTGGGCGGGGGGACATCCGGACCCCGGAAATGACTCCGGCCCGGGGAATCGTGTTCGATTCCCGGGCCGGACCTTGTAGCGGGGGCAGGATTTGAACCTGCGACCTCTGGGTTATGAGCAGTTCTCGCGGCGTGTCGCGGCACCTGTCGCTGAGCGGCAGATTCGCGTAAACTCGCAGGTCAAAGGCCACTTTTGATTCCACTGCCGTCCGTGTCGATCCAGCGCCATCCGGCAACGTTTGCGGACAAATTGCGGACGAGGGAGGTGGACTTACACCGCGAAAGAGGTCGCTCCAGGAAAGAGGTCGCAGATGGCTTGGGTCAAGGAACGACACGGTGCCCGCGGCACCACCTACACCGGCTGCTACCGCGACCCCGACGGCCGCGAGCGGTCGGCCGGATCGTTCCCGTCACGCCGCGAGGCACTGCGGGCTGCCCACCGGGAGGAGCAGCGGGTGCTGTCCGGCTCCTGGCACGACGCGAGCCAGGGCGAGAACACCTTCTTCGACTATGTCGAGAAGGAGTGGCTCCCCCACAAGCACCTCGAGGTGACGACGCGGGCCTCCTACGTCTCCTACCTGAACAAGCAGTTCTATCCGGCGTTCGGGAAGAAGAAGCTCAACAAGATCTCGCCGATGGTGATCCAGGACTGGGTGACCACGGCGTACGACGAGGGTCTCTCGCCGCGCTCGATCAAGAAGTACCACGTCTTCCTGTCCTCGATCTTCCGTCGGGCGGTCCGCGACCGGGTCCTCGTCTACAACCCGTGCGACCACACTGAGCTGCCGAAGGTGATCGCGCGGAAGTCGCGGACCCTGACGCCAGAGGAGTTCGAGCGACTCGTCGCCGCGGTGCCAGTGCAGTACCGGCTGATGCTGGAGACGTTCATCGAGACTGGCATGCGCTGGGGCGAGCTGATCGCGCTGCGGCCTCGCCACATCGACTTCCTGCGCCGCACGATCAGCGTGGAGGAGACGATCGTGGAGACCTCGAAGGCCCACTCCCCCACCGGCGAGCGCTTCATCGTCAAGCCCTACCCGAAGA
>NZ_JAHWBL010000011.1:0-79772 GCF_029493445.1 Nocardioides sp. ChNu-99
GGGAGGTCGACCGGCGCGAGGGGCGGCCGGCGGGGTAGAGGTCGGCGTCGGTCGGGCCCTGCTGCGCGCCGGCCCCGGCCGCCGCTGCGCCCGGGGCCCCGCCGCCCGGGAGCAGCCGGGTGCTCTCGTCGTCGGGCCCGGGGCGCGGACGACGGCGCGTCGGCTGGGTCTGGTCGGGCCGGGGGGCACTGCCGGAGGAGCCGTAGAGCCACTCGTACTCGGGGGTGCCCTCCTCGGGCCGTCCTCCCCGCCGCTGACCGTCTGCCATGAGGGGGACGCTACCGTCCGCGACCCCGGCGTGGCGTCACCGCTGGTACGCGTGGGGCTGGTGAGATGAGCCGCGCAAGCCCTGGCGCTCCTTCCCCGGCGAGAAAGGCCTGCTCGATGCCGCCTACCGACCTGCCCACGCGCGACCGCGTGGGCGGCCCGTCGGGCCCACCGCCCCCCGGTGCGCGGAGGCCCCGTCCGGCGCCGCCCGCCGTGCGGGCTCCGCGCCCCCGCGCGGACGACCCCGAGCGGCGTGCCGCGGGGGTGCGCTTCCGGCGCGCCCTCACGCTCATGCTCATGACGCTGGTCCTGCCCGGGTCGGCGCAGCTCGTGGCCGGCGACCGGCGGGTCGGCCGCTTCGCCCTGCGCGTGTGGCTGGGCCTCGTCGGCGTCGTCGCCCTGGTCGCGCTCGTCAGCCTCGTGTGGGACGGCTTCGCGTTCTCCCTGGCGCTCAACACCGACGTGCTCGGCGTGCTGCGCCTGCTGCTGATCGCGCTCGCCCTCGGGTGGGCCGCGCTGTTCGTCGACGCCTGGCGCCTCGGCGAGCCCATGACGCTCCAGCGCAACCGCCGGCTCGTCGCTGTGGGCGTCAACGGCGTGCTGTGCTTCTCCGTCGTCGGCTCGCTGCTCTTCGGCGCCCACATCGTGGGCGCGGGCCAGGGAGCCATCCAGACCGTCTTCGGCGAGGGCGAGGCGACCGAGGCGACGGGGGGCCGCTACAACGTGCTGCTGCTCGGTGCCGACGCCGGGGACGGACGCGTCGGCCTGCGGACCGACTCGATGACCCTCGCGAGCATCGACGAGCAGAGCGGCGAGACCGTGCTGGTCTCGCTGCCGCGCAACCTGGCCAACTTCCCCTTCGCCCCCGGCTCGGTGATGGACGAGCAGTTCCCCGACGGGTTCGACTGCGAGGGCTGCTACCTCAACGGCGTCACGACCTGGGCCACCGACCACCCCGACCTGTTCGGGGCGTCGTCGTCGGCGAGCGAGGACGAGCTGTTCGAGATCGGGATGGACGCGACGCTCTCGGCGGTCGAGGGCGTCACCGACCTCGACGTGAACTACTGGGCCATGGTGGACATGGGCGGGTTCGAGCGCCTGGTCGACGCGGTCGGCGGCGTGGAGATGAACGTGCGCAGCCGCATCCCGATCGGCGGCGTCGGCTCCCCGGTGTACGGCTACATCGAGCCGGGCGTGCAGCAGCTCGACGGCTACCAGGCCCTGTGGTTCTCCCGCTCGCGGGAGGACTCCGACGACTACTCGCGCATGGCGCGCCAGAAGTGCGTCATGAGCGCGATGCTGCAGCAGCTGGACCCGGCCACGCTGGTCTCCCGCTTCGGCGAGATCGCCGCAGCCGGCTCCGCGATGCTCGAGACGAGCATCCCGCGCAGCGAGCTCGACACGTTCGTCGACCTCGCCCTGAAGGCGCGCAGCGAGCCGATCGCCACCGTGTCGATCGTGCCGCCGGCCGTCGACACGGCGAACCCGGACATGGCGGTCGTGCACCGCATGATCGACGACGCCGTGGGACGCAGCAGCGCGACGGCGGACTCCGCAGCCGAGGCCGCGGCCGAGGCGGAGGCGAGCGCCGCGGCGACGGAGGCGGCGACGGAGTCCGACGCCGAGGCCGAGGTCGAGGGCGAGCCCACGGTCACCGGTGGCTCGCTCGGCTCGCGCGACGACGGCTACACGGCCAACGAGACGACGGACCTCGGCTCCTCCTGCTGAGACCCTCACCACCCCCGCGGCGGCGCCGCTCCCCGGTCCTCGGGGGGCGGCGCCGCTGCTTTTCTGGCGTGTCGCGCCACGAACGGGCCGATTTGACGGTTAAATCGTCTGTGTGCTCGGCGTGTCGGCTTGCTAATTACACTCGTGTAGTTCGCGCATTCGCTTGCCGGTAACGGAAGTGACGTGTGTGATTACTGCTGTCTCGTGTGAAAACTTCCCCCCTCGCGCGCAGGAGCAGAGTCACCCATGCCACCCAGCAAGGCCCGTTTCGTCACCGCCTGCCAGCAGCTCTTGGCGCTGTTCGCCGTCCTCGCGGTCCTGGCCCCCGCGGCCAACACCATCTCGCTCGACGTCACCCACGCCCCCGAGGCGGCGACCCTCCCGGTCGCCGCGGCGGCCGACGAGGCCCCGGTGGCCACGGCCCCGGTGGAGCCGACCGTCGCCGAGGTGCCCCTGACCGACGCCGAGGGCGTGGCGGAGGAGGACACGACGACCGGTGCGTCCGTGGAGCCGCCGCTCGCCCCCGCCGCGCCGACGACGGCCGCGGAGTCGACCGTGGCCGCGGAGCCCGCGCCGGCGACGACGGAGCCGGCCGCTGAGCCGGTCGCGGTGCCCGCGACGGAGCTCACGAGCGAGCCGCAGCCCGTCACCGGCTTCGGCGCGGTCGGCGTCACCTGGGACCCGCAGGTGCAGGTCACCGGGGACGACATCGACTTCCGCGTGCGCACCGCGACCGCGGGCACGTGGTCGGCCTGGGAGGAGCTGCCCTACGAGGCGGAGGCCACGGACGGCGCCGACGACACCGACGCCGCGGACGCGACCGCCGAGGCCGACGCCCGCCCGGGCACCGAGCTCGTCTTCGTGGGCGAGGTCGACGAGGTGCAGGTCGACGTCGTCGCCCCGGGCGGCGTGCCGGCGGACCTCACCGTGTCGGTCATCGACCCGGGGGAGACCACCGTCGTCGAGGAGGCCCCGGAGTACGACGGCACCACGACCGCCGACCCCACCGCGGCGACCACGGCGTCGTACGACGCGGGCAGCGCCACCGGCGCCACCACCGCGACCACCACGGCCGCGTCCGACACCCCCGACGCCTCGGCGCAGGGTGACCTCCGGCTGGCCGCCGCGGCGTCCGTGCCGCAGCCCGCCATCTACTCGCGCGCCCAGTGGGGTGCCGACGAGTCGATGCGCGACAGCGCCCCGCGCTACGCGGCCGTGCGCGGTGCGGTCATCCACCACACGGTGAACGCGAACGACTACACCGCCGCTCAGGTGCCGGGCATCATCCGCGGCATCTACGCGTACCACACCAAGTCCCAGGGCTGGGCCGACGTCGGCTACAACTTCCTCGTCGACAAGTTCGGCCGGTTGTGGGAGGGCCGCTACGGCGGCATCACGAAGGCGGTCCGCGGCGCGCACATCTCGGCGTACAACGACTACGCGTTCGGCATCTCGGCCATCGGCAACTACGAGACCGCCCAGCCCAGCGCCGCCATGGTGCAGGCCATCGCGAACCTCCTCGCGTGGAAGCTCGCGATCCACGGCGTCGACGCGGCCTCGACCAACCAGAGCTTCGGCGGCGACCGGTTCCCGGCGATCATCGGGCACCGCGACGGCGGCCAGACGGCCTGCCCGGGCAAGTACCTCTACGCCAAGATCCCGGGCATCCGCACCGAGGCCAAGCGCATCCAGAACGGCGCCAGCGCGCCGGCCCCGGCCCCGACCCCGGCGCCCACGCCGGCCCCGGGCAGCACGGTCAGCAAGCCGGCCATCACCGGCTCGAACCTGATCGGCAACAGCTACCCCGACGTGCCGTTCCGCATGAGCGACGGTCGCGTGTGGCTGCTGCCCACCGGTGGGCTCACCTCCTACACCGCCCCGGTCAAGCTGACCGGCAGCTTCACCGGCGCCCAGGGCGTCGCCCTGTCGCCGGACCTGACGGGCGACGGCCGCGCCGACATGGTCATCGTCGACCGCGGCGGTGCGGCGTGGATCCGCCCGGGCACGGGCGGCGGCGGGTTCGCCACGACGAAGCTGGCGAGCGCCTCGATGTTCCGCGGCACCGACAACCTGACGCCCGTCGGCGACATCGACGGCGACGGCAGGAACGACCTGCTGGCCCGCTTCAAGGCCACGGGTGAGACCTACGTGTACCTCGGCAACGGCCGCGGCGGCTTCACCCCCACGAAGGTGGCGCGCGACTGGCGCAGCTACGAGCTCATCACGAGTGTCGGGGACCTGACCGACGACGGGAAGCCCGACCTCGTCATGCGCGACACGGCCGGGAAGCTGTGGATCATCCCGGGCGGCGTGGCCGGCACCGTCAAGGGTCGCGTCGTCGCGATGGGCGCGCGGATCCAGGTGCCCGGGGACTTCGGCTCCATCTCCGCGATGGGCGGCTGGGGCGACGTCACGGCCGACCGCAAGGCCGACCTGGTCGTGCGTCTGTCCAGCGGCACCGTCTACATCATGCCGGGCAACGGGGACGCCCGCCTCGGTCCGGCCCGCGGCCCGGTCGCGACCAAGGGCGCCTACCGCAGCATCTCCGGCGGCGGCAACGTCATCGGCGGCAGCTCGCCCGACCTGCTGACGCGCGTCGGGGACGACGTCTACCTGCTGCCGCACTCGGGCAAGGTGGACCACACCCCGGCTGTCGCGACCAACGTCGTCGTGCCCGCCGCGACCCAGATGTTCAACGTGGGCGACTGGGACAAGGACGGCCGGGGCGACCTCGTCACCCGCAGCTCCGGGGGCGGGCTCACGCTGTGGCGCGGCACCGGGACCGGCACGTTCGCGGCCGGGGTGCCCCTCGGCTCCGGCGTCGAGGGCGTCACGTCGCTGCGGTTCGTCGGCGACGTCACCAGCGACGGGATGCCCGACTTCTTCGGCCGCTCGGCCGAGGGCACGCTGCGGATCTTCCCCGGCAACGGCGTCAACGGGTTCAAGCCGGGCATCTCCGCGTCGCAGCGCCTGGCCGACTGGTACTCGTACGGCGGGCTCGACCTGCGCGGCTACGACCTCGTGACGACCGTCGCGTCGCTGACCGGGGCGGGCCGGCCCGACCTCGTCATCCGCCACAAGTCGACAGGGCTGCTGCGCCTGGTGCAGTGGGACGCCTCCGGACGCGTGGTCACCAACCGCGTGCTCGCCCAGGCGTCGTCGAAGGTCAACCTGCTGGGCTGATCCGCTCGTCGCGCTCGAGGACGACGCGCCGCTCCCGCCACCACGGCGCGAGCGGCGCGTCGTCGTCGGTGAGGACGAGCGAGCCGCCGGCCGCCAGCACCGACCACGCGGTCGCGACCGCGCCCTCGTCGGTCAGGGCGTGGGCGAGCACGCGCGCGGGCTCCGAGCCCGTGGCGGCGAACAGCTCGGCGTGGGTGCGCGCACCGAGCGCCGCGTCCTGGGGGGTCGGCGGGTCGAGCGCGACGTACGCGTCGGGCTGGCCCCACACCTCGACGCCGAGGTCGTGGACGCCGGCGGGCACACCGGTCGCGAAGGGGCGCGCGAGCGGGGTGAGCGCCGCCGCCACCACGACGCGCCGGCCCGCCTCGGGGGCCCAGCGCTCGAGGCGGTCCGGGCCGCAGACCACCGCGTCGGCCTCGTCGGCGCCGGGGTGGTCGGGCAGCAGCACGACGAGGCCCGCGGTCCACGCGGCCCCGGCGACGACGGGACCGAGCCAGTGGGTGGGCAGGTCGACGAGGAGGCGGTCGCCGCGCTCGAGGTCGAGCGCGTCGGTGAGCAGCCCGGCGGTCTTGGCGACCCAGTTCGCGTAGGTCGTCACGGACAGCTCGGTCCGGTCCACCACCTGGCCGTCGGCGTCGTGGGCGTACCAGGTGAGCAGCGGGCGACCCGGCTCGGCGCGCAGCAGGTCGGCGAGCAGCGTCGCGAAGGTGGCGGGACGGTGACGGGCGGGTGCGGCGGCGTGGGTCACGTCGGCCATCCTCCCAGCCTTCTCTACGATGCCCGACATGACTCCTTCCTCTGTCGAGGCGGTGATCGTCGCGGGTGGGTTCGGCTCCCGGCTCCTCCCGCTGACGGCCCGTCGTCCCAAGCACCTGCTCGACGTCGGCGGCGTGCCCTTCCTCGAGCACCAGATCGCGCGGCTCGCCGAGGCGGGGGTCGACCACGTCGTGCTCGCCACGTCGTACCACGCCGACCAGTTCCGCCCGGTGCTCGGCGACGGCAGCCGCTGGGGGGTGCGCATCGACTACGTGCTGGAGGAGCAGCCGCTCGGCACGGGCGGGGCCATCCGCAACGTCGCGGACGCCCTGACCGACGACCCGGACGGCGCCGTCGTCATCCTCAACGGCGACGTGCTCTCGGGCCACGACCTGCCCGCGCAGCTCGAGGACTTCCGCACCCCGCGCGACGGGCAGCGCGTCGACGTGAGCCTCCACCTCGTCGAGGTCGAGGACGCCCGCGCGTTCGGCTGCGTGCCCACCGACGCGGCCGGCCGGGTGACCGCGTTCGTGGAGAAGTCCGACGACCCCGTCACCAACCAGGTCAACGCCGGTTGCTACGTCTTCCGCCGCGACGTCATCGACACCATCCCCGCCGGTGAGGTCGTCTCGGTCGAGCGGGAGACCTTCCCCGGCCTCGTGGCCGACGGCCGCCTCGTCGTCGGCTTCGTCGAGACCGCCTACTGGCGCGACGTGGGTACGCCGGCCGCCCTGGTGGGCGCGTCGCGCGACGTCGTCCTCGGCGTGGCGCCGACCCCGGCCATCGGCGCGGCGGAGGCCGGCGCGCGCGTCGCCGAGGGAGCCACCGTCCGCAGCGACCACGTCGGCGGGGGATCGGTCGTCATGAAGGAGGCCACCGTCGAGGCGGGGGCCGTGGTCGAGGGCAGCATCGTCATGACCGGCGCCGTCGTCGAGGCGGGCGCCCGGGTCACGGACTCGGTCGTCGGGCCCTGGGCCCGGGTGGGTCGCGACGCGGTGCTGCGGGGGGCGACGCTCGGCGACGAGGTCGTCGTCACCGCGGGCGCGCACGTCACCGACGAGCGCGTCGACGTCGGCAGCACCGTGGGCGCCGGGGACTGACCCCGCACCACCCCCGAGCACGCCCCCGAGCACGACGAAGGGCCCCGGTCGGCGCGACCGGGGCCCTTCGTCGTACCCCCGCCGGGTCGGCGGGGGAGTGGCTCACATGGCGTTCGGCTCCCACGAGTTGGTGTAGGGCCAGCGCAGCATGAAGTCCTCGAGCGCCTCGCCGCTCGGGGCGGAGCAGTACTGCACGACGCCGAAGCCGCTGTCGCCCTCCTCGGGCAGGTCCTCGGGCGCCTCGCCGACGGCGGGCTCGGCCGAGGAGGCCCAGTGGGCGATGGCGATGTGCTGGCCCTCGGGGAAGGCGGTGCCGCCGTCCTCCTCGCCCTTCCACGGCGCGGCCTTGAACTTGAGGCGGAAGTTGTCGGTGCCCTTCAGCTTGCTCGCGATGCCGCGGATCTCGTCCATCATCTCCTCGTCCTCCCACGCCGTCTGGTCGTACCAGAGGAACGTGTAGCCGTGCTCGAGGTTGTGGACCAGCTGCTCGACCTCGGGGGCCTCGTCCCAGCCGTAGAACTTGCGCTCCATCGGGGCGGGCACGCTGCGGTGGGGACCGAAGATGGCCGGGGAGGTCTCGTAGGTGATGTCCCCGTCGTCCTGGTGGTCCTGGTTGCCCGTCGCCGCGAGCACCTGCTCGGGGCTGCAGGTGTCGGCGGGCTCACCGATGCTCGCGAGGTCGATGTCGTTGAACTGGCGCAGCTCCCACCAGTTCATCACCGGGCGGTACGCCGCGGCGGCGACGATGAGGAGCGCGACCACGCCGCAGACGCCGACGATCATGAAGCTGCCGCGGCGCTCGGCGCGCTGGTGCGCCTTCAGCTGCTTCTTGGCCTTGGCGGCACGGTCGTTGCTGGGGGTCTTCGCCACGGTCAGGCTTTCCTCACGGGTGGACGGCGGTCAGGAGGGTGTGCGCGCGGGCGTGCACGGGCGCCCCGGGCGGGCGCACGAGGGGAGAGTCTACGGAGTCCCCGGGACGAAGCGGACCTCCGCCGGGCCGGTGCGCTCCCAGTGCCACGCGAACGCCCGGCCGAGCGCGTCGAGCGTCCGCTCCAGGCCGGCGGCGGGCGGCACGTGCACGGACAGGTGGAACGGGGCCGCGGCGCGGCCCTCCGGGGCCTCCTCGACGACGAGCACGGGTACGGCGAGCACCCGCGCCAGCGCGTCGGCCAGGTCGCCGGGGCTCGCGGGCGCGCCGAAGCCGTCGGCCAGGTCCGCGGGGTCGACCTCGGCGGCGAGCGCGGCGACCACGGCCTCGCGTGCGCCGTACCCGAACATGTCGCGGGCGGGGTCGCGGACGAGCCCGCGGGCGCCGGCGCCGTCCTCGTCCGGGGGCAGCACGAGGTCGGCACGGCCACGCAGGAGCACCAGCGGCCGGCCCGAGAGCTTGCCCTGCGCGAGCTCGGCCGCACCGGCGATCTCGTCGGCGACCGCGGGGGCGGTGACGGCCAGCTCGTTGCCGTAGCCGTCGACGCGACCCGCGTGGTCGTCGAGCACGCGGAGGCCCGCGGCGCCCACGGCGATGTCGGTCTGGCCCTCGCGCCACGCGCGGCCGGCGGTGTCGGTGACGACGACGCCGACGTTGACGCCGGTGCGCTCGCGCAGCCCGGCACGCAGGGCGCGGGCGGAGGCGTCGGGGTCGGCCGGGAGGGGTACGACGGAGCCCCGCGCCACGTTCGAGGCGTCCACGCCGGCCGCAGCGAGGGTGAGGCCGTGGCGGGTGCGGGAGATGCGGGTGGGACCGCGGCGGGCCACGACGCGGACGGTCTCGGCGTCGACGAGGGCCTCGCGGTCACCGGCGCGCACGCGTCCCTCCGCCTTCGCGACCACCTTGCTCGTGACGACGACGACGTCGCCGTCGACCGGTGCGAGCAGGTCGGCGACCAGGGCGACCAGGTCGGTGTCGGCCGCGACCTCGCCGACCCCCTCGGGCGCGACGAGCTCGACGCGTCCGACCACCTCAGGCCTCCCGGTCGGCGCGCAGCTCCAGCGCCATGCCGACGGCGGCCGCGGCCATGGCGGCGGTGGCGTCGTGGTCGCTCATCATGAGCGGCACGGCGCGGGTCGGGACCCCGGCGGCCTCGGCGACGGCCACCTGGTCCGCGTCGCGCTCGTCGACCAGCCAGCCGTCGAGCACGCCGCCGTTCGCGCGGGCGCCGTAGTGCGCGCCCACCGCCCCGGCGGTGACCTCGACGCCGATGGCCTCCAGCAGCTGCCGCGCCATCCCGCGCACGGGGGCGCCGCCCACGATGGGGGAGAGGCCGACCACGGGGGCGTCGGAGGCGGCCAGCGCCGCCCGCACCCCGGGGACGCCGAGGATGGTGCCGACCGAGACGACCGGGTTCGACGGCGGGAGGAGGACGACGTCGGTCTCCGTCAGGGCCTCCACCACGCCCGGGGCGGGCTCGGACTCGTCGAGGCCGACGAAGACGAGGGCCTCGGCGGGCACCTCGGCGCGCAGGCGCACCCAGTACTCCTGGAAGTGCACGACCCGGCGGCCGCTGGGGGCGTCGGGGTCCGCGATCGCCACGTGGGTCTCGACGCGGTCGTCGGTCATCGGCAGCAGCCGCACGCCGGGCTGCCAGCGCCGGCACAGGGCCGTGGTGATGTCCGAGAGCGGGTAGCCCGCCTCGAGCAGCTGCGTGCGCACCAGGTGGGTGGCCACGTCGCGGTCGCCGAGGCCGAACCACGTCGGCTCCACGCCGTACGCGGCGAGCTCCTCCTTGACGCTCCACGTCTCGTCGCGCCGGCCCCAGCCGCGCTCGAGGTCGATGCCGTCGCCGAGCGTGTACATGACGGTGTCGAGGTCGGGGCAGACCTTGAGGCCGTGGACCCAGATGTCGTCGGCGGTGTTGGCCACCACGGTGACCTCGGTGTCGGCCGACGCGCCGGGCACGAGCCCGTGCGCGAGGCCGTGCCGCAGGCCCTGGAGGAAGCGTGCGCCGCCCATGCCGCCCGAGAGCACGGTGACGCGCCGCACGGGGGTGCCGGGAGCGCTCATGGAACCACCCTGCCCGATGATCGGGTCCGACCTCGCGCCGGGGCCGACGGGCGGACCCGGGACCAGGGTCCCGGATCACCCCTCCGGGTGCCCCTCTACCAGATGACGGGCTTGACTTCGGGGTACGACAGGCATGTAATTCCCACAGTGTCGTTACGGTGTGACCTGCTGGTGGAGCAGTACCCCCGGACGCCACGTGTGCTCGTCGCAGACCCCCCGACGTCGTGGTGGGGGTCGTGTGCGCGGCAGCAGGGTCAGCTGGGTCGGAGTCGGGTCGAAAGGTCGGGTGCGGTGAACGAACTGGATCTCGTGGACGAGGACTCGGCGGAGCTGGGGTGGCAGGAGCGCGCGCTGTGCGCCCAGACCGACCCCGAGTCGTTCTTCCCGGAGAAGGGCGGCTCCACGCGGGAGGCCAAGAAGGTCTGCCTGACGTGCGAGGTCAAGGACGAGTGCCTGGAGTACGCGCTGCTCAACGACGAGCGCTTCGGCATCTGGGGTGGTCTCTCCGAGCGCGAGCGCCGCAAGCTGAAGAAGCGCGCAGCCGTCTGAGGCGGCTGCGTGCCGCCTGAGTAGGCTCGCGCCTCGTGGTGGAGCCCGTACCGGTCGTCGTCGTGGCGGGCAGCCTCGGCGCCGGCAAGACCACGGTCGTCAACCACCTGCTGCGCCACAGCGCCGACACGCGGGTGGGCGTGATCGTCAACGACTTCGGTGACGTCGACGTCGACGGCCTGCTCGTGGCCGGCCAGGCCGACATGATGTTCTCCGCCACCGGCGGCTGCCTGTGCTGCGCCGCCGACCACGGCGCGATCGCCGACTTCATCACCCGCCTCACGGCCCCGCGGGCCGGCATCGACGTGGTGGTCGTGGAGGCCAGCGGCGTGGCCGACCCCGGAGTGCTCGTGCAGCGCGTCGTCGGAGACCTGGGCCGCCGGGCCCGCTTCGGCGGCCTTGTCCTGCTCGTCGACGCCGAGAACACGCCCACCGTCGACGAGGGCGGTGACCTGCACCGCCGGCTCACCGCGGCCGACCTCGTCGTGCTGACGAAGGCCGACCGCGTGGACGCCGGGCACCTCGCCCGTCTGCGGGCACGGCTGCGGGTCCTCGTCCCCGGCCGCCCCGTCACCGTCGCCCGCCAGGGCGCCCTCGACCCCTCCCTGCTCTTCGACCTGCGGCACGACCCGCACCGGCAGCTGACGCTGGGCGACATCCGGGCCGACGAGCACGCGCACCTGCACACGCCGTACCGGTCGGTGAGCTGGACCCACCCGGGCCCGCTGCACCCCGCGCGCCTCGCGACGCTGCTGGCCTCGGGGGTGCCCGAGGCGTTCCGCGTCAAGGGGTTCGTGGGCATCGACGTGCCCGGCGTGCCGGCGCGCTGGACCGTGCACCGGGTGGGGCGGCACGTGCGCATCACGCCGGGTGTGCCGAGCGGCGTCCGCGGCTGCTCCCTCGTCCTCATCGGGCCCGAGCTCGGCGGGTCGGCGTACGACGCCCTCGGCGACGTCGTGCAGCGGCCCGGCGAGGAGGTCGACCGCGACGCGTTCGGGGGCTTCGAGCGGTTCGTCCCCGTTCGGCTGCGGCCCCCGCCGCCGGAGGACCGCGACGGCGCGACCTCCGACTGACCGGTCCGTCCGGGGCTGCTGTCGTACGCTCGCCCCGGACCGATCGAACGATCGGCCCGGTGCGGACGGGGAGGGGCGCGTGGTGCAGCTCGTGGAGGACGGCGGACCCGCGGGGACCGGCGGGGGACCGGACGGCGCGCCGGCGTCGGCGCTCGAGGAGCTGCTCGCGCGGCGGCACAGCTGCCGGGCCTTCCTCCCGGACCCGGTCGCGCCGGAGACCTTCGCCGCGATCTTCGGGCTGGCGCAGCGCACCGCCTCCTGGTGCAACACGCAGCCCTGGCAGGTGCACCTCGTCACCGGCGAGGCCGTGCCGGAGTTCGCGCAGCACCTCGAGACCGCGGTGCTGACCGCGCCGGGGTCGTCCGACCTGCCGATGCCCGAGGGGTACGCGGGGGTGTACGCCGACCGCCGCCGCGCCTCGGGGTTCGCGCTCTACGAGAGCCTCGGCATCGCGCGGGAGGACAAGGAGGCCCGGGGCCTGCAGATGTTCCGCAACTTCTCGTTCTTCGGCGCGCCCCACGTCGCGGTCGTCACCACCGACCGCCAGCAGGGCACGTACGGCGCGATCGACTGCGGCGGGTACGTCGCGAACCTGCTGAACGCGGCCGCCGCCCACGGCGTGGCGTCGTGCCCCCAGGCGGCGATCGCCATGTACTCCGGCGCGGTGCACGAGTTCCTCGCCCTGCCCGAGGACCGGCTCGTCGTCTGCGCCGTCGCGCTCGGCCACGCCGACCCGGAGCACCCGGTCAACGCGTTCCGCACCGACCGCGCCCCCGTCGCCGACGTCCTGACCGTCGTCGACCGCCGCCCCACCGCCGAGGAGACCCGATGACCGACCTGCTCCCCACCGACGACCCCTTCGACGTGGCGGGGCTCGACCTCACGCCCTCGCCACGGGCGCGGGAGCTGCGGGGGTCGTTGGTGGAGTTCATGAACGACCACGTGTTCCCCGCCGAGGCGGAGTACACGGCGTACCGGGCCGCGGCCGGCCCCGACGACCACACGCTGCCGCCCGTGGTGGAGACGCTCAAGGTCGAGGCACGGCGGCGCGGGCTGTGGAACCTCTTCATGCCCGACATCGGCGGCATCAGCCAGCTCGACTACGCGGGCCTGGCGGAGATCACCGGGTGGAGCCTCGAGCTGGCGCCGGAGGCCATCAACGGCCAGGCTCCCGACACCGGCAACATGGAGCTGCTGCACCTGTTCGGCACGCCCGAGCAGCAGGAGCGCTGGCTGCAGCCGCTGCTCGACGGGGAGATCCGCTCCGCGTTCGCCATGACGGAGAAGGCGGTCGCCAGCAGCGACGCCACCAACATCGAGACCTCGATCGTGCGCGACGGCGACGAGTACGTCATCAACGGCCGCAAGTGGTGGACCTCCGGTGCCGCCGACCCGCGCTGCCGGCTGCTCATCGTCATGGGCAAGACCGACCCCGGCGCCGCCAAGCACCGGCAGCAGTCGATGGTGCTGGTGCCGATGGACTCGCCCGGTGTGGAGCTCGTGCGCGATCTCCCGGTGTTCGGTCGCCACGACCAGCACGGGCACTGCGAGGTGCTGCTCACCGACGTGCGCGTGCCCGTCACGAACGTGCTGGGGGAGGAGGGCGCCGGGTTCGCCCTCGCCCAGGCCCGCCTCGGCCCGGGGCGCATCCACCACTGCATGCGGGCGCTGGGCGCCGCCGAGCGGGCCATGGACCTGCTCGTACGGCGCGCCGGCAGCCGCGTCGCGTTCGGCAAGCCCCTGGCCGACCAGGGCATGGTGCAGCGCGACATCGCCGAGTCGCGCCTGGCCATCGAAGAGGCGCGGTTGCTCTGCCGGCACGCCGCCGCCGTCATCGACGCGCACGGCAACAAGGCGGCCGCCCCGCTGGTGTCGATGGCGAAGGTGTCGGTGCCGCGCGTGACGCTCGAGGTCATCGACCGCGCCATCCAGGTGCACGGCGGCGCGGGTGTCAGCGACGACGTGCCGCTGACGCTGATGTACGGCTGGCACCGCGCCATGCGCATCTTCGACGGCCCCGACGAGGTGCACCTGCGCACCATCGCCCGGTTCGAGGCCACCCGCGAGCGCGTCCTGCGCCCGTGACGCCCGGCTGGCCGGGCGCGGCGCGTCTCGGTGGTCGAGGAATGCGCTGCGCCCCGGTTGTGGTGGGCGCGCCAGCGCCCCGGTGGTCGAGGTGGGCGCTGCGCCCCGGTGGTTGAGGTGGGCGCGCCAGCGCCCCTCGAAACCACGGTGCGATCCGTGCACGTCTGCCGGCCCGTGGTTTCGAAGGCCGCCGGGGCGGCCACCTCAACCACCGGCGGAGCCGTGGCGCGTCTCGGTGGTTGAGGTGGGCGCGCTAGCGCCCCTCGAAACCACGGTGCGATCCGTGCACGTCAGCCGGCTGGTGGTTTCGAGGGCCGCCGGGGCAGCCACCTCAACCACCGCGTGGCCGCCGGGGCGGCCACCTCAACCACCGGAAAGCCCCCTGGAGCCGGACGGAGCGCCGGGAACCGGGAGGGGCTACTCGCCCGGCGCGGCCGGGGGGCGGCCGGCGGCGTGGAGGGTCGCCGTACCGGCGCGGGCGTGGTCCACGGCGTCGGCCCAGACGCCCTCCCACCGCAGCCACGCGATCGCCGACGTCGGCATCGCGACCGCGTCGCCGGCGAGCGACGACGCCAGCTCGCCGAGGCCCGGCTCGTGGCCGACGAGCGCCACCGCGGGGAGCGCCGGGTCGAGCCCGGCGACGACGGCGAGCAGGTCGTCGGCGTCGAACGTGTAGACCCGCTCGTCGTGCACCACCGGCGGCGGGGCCGGGAGACCGGCCGCGACGAGCTCCCAGGTGGTCGCCGCGCGGACGGCCGGGGACACCACGGCGAGGTCGAGCCTCGGCCCGTGCGCGCCGAGCCACGCGCCCGCCTCGGTCGCCTGGCGCCGGCCGCGCGGCCCCACCGGCCGGTCGCGGTCGGGCACCCACGTGGACCAGTCCGACTTGCCGTGCCGCACGAGCACCAGGTGCCGTCCGGCGTCCACCGCCACCGGCGTCAGGCCTTCCCGGCCGGCTCGGGCGCCAGCGCCGGCAGGTCGAGGAAGTGGTCCGCGGTGACGGGCAGCGACCGCACGCGCACCCCCGTCGCGTGGTGCGTCGCGTTCGCGATGGCCGCGGCGGTGCCCACGATGCCGATCTCGCCGATGCCGCGCGAGCCCATGGGCGTCGACAGGTGGTCCTCCTCCTCGAGCCACTCGGCGCGCAGGTCGCGCACGTCGGCGTGGGCGGCCACGTGGTACGTCGCGAGGTCCTGCGTCACCGTGTGGCCGAAGCGCGGGTCCCGCCAGCCCTCCTCGTGCAGCGCCGCGGACAGCCCCATCACGAGGCCGCCCAGCAGCTGCGAGCGCGCGGTCGTCGGGTTGATGACCCGCCCGACCGAGTAGACGCCGAGCAGCCGCTCGACCCGCACCTCGCCCGTCCACCGGTGCACGTGGGTCTCCGCGAAGACGGCGCCGAACGAGTGCAGGGAGTGGCCGGACATGTCGGCGTACTGCCCCGACGTCGCGGTGGTGGCGACCCCGGGGTCGGGGTGCTCGCCGTGGTCGGCGCGGAACTGCTGCGCGGCGGCGGCGATCGCCGTACCCCACGACGAGGTGCCCGACGAGCCGCCCGCCACGGTCGCGAACGGCAGCTCGGAGTCGGCGACGAGGAGGTCGATCGCCTCGGGCGGGCACCCGAGCGCGTCGCTGGCGACCTGCAGCAGCACGGTGCGCGCCCCGGTGCCGATGTCGACCGCGCCGATGGCGACCTCGTAGCGCCCGCCCTCGACCGAGCGCACCCGTGCGCCGTTGCCCGGCATCCAGAGCATGGGGTACGTCGCGGACGCCACGCCCGTGCCGACCCACCAGTCACCCTCGGCCCGCGCCCGGACGCCCTCGGGCCGCTCGGCCCAGCCGAACAGCTCGGCGCCCCGGTGCAGGCACTCGACGAGGCGGCGGTCGTTGAAGGGGTTGCCCGTCTCGGGGTCGACCTCGGGCTCGTTGCGCACCCGCAGGTCGATGGGGTCGACCCCGGTGGCGACGGCCAGCTCGTCCATGGCGACCTCGTGGGCGTACATGCCGGGCATCTCGCCCGGCGCCCGCATCCACGACGGCACGGCCACGTCCAGCTCCGCCACCCGGTGGGTCGTGGCGCGGTGGGGGGCGGCGTACATCATGCGTGCCGCGGTCGCCGTCTGCTCGGCGAACTCCTTGATGCGCGAGGTCTGCGACTCGGCGTCGTGCCGCAGCGCCACCAGGCGCCCGTCGGGCTCCGCTCCGAGGCGGACCCGGGAGCGCGTCGCGGTGCGGTAGCCGGTCAGCGCGAACATCTGCTGCCGCGTCACGGCGAGCCGCACGGGCCGGCCCGGCACGCTCAGCGCGGCCAGCGCCACCGCCACCTCGGGCGCGTGGGGGAGGCCCTTGCTGCCGAAGCCACCCCCGACGTACGGCGCGAGCACCCGCACCTGCTCGGGCTCCAGGCCGAGCAGCGGCGCGAGCGTGGCCCGCACCGGGTGCACGCCCTGGGTGGAGTCGTGCAGGGTCAGCCGCTCGCCGTCCCACAGCGCCGTCGCGGCGTGCGGCTCCATCGGGCTGTTGTACTCGTGCGGCGTCTCGTAGACCGCGTCCACCACCACGGGCGCCGCAGCCAGGGCCGCGGTCGGGTCGCCGTCGACGGTGTCGGTCTCGGCGCCGGCGTTGACCTCCTCGGGGGCGTACGTCGCGCTGCCCGGCGCGAACGCGGCCTCGTGGGCCTCCGCGTCCTGGTGCACGGCCACGAGCGCGGCACCCTCGCGGGCCGCCTCCGAGCTGGTGGCGAGCACGAGCGCCACGACCTGTCCCCGGAAGCCGATGCGGTCGTCCTGCAGCACCGCCAGCTCGCGGTCCTCGGTGTCGGCCAGCCGGGGGGCGCTCTCGTGGTCGAGGACCGCCTCGACGCCGGGGTGCTCGAGGGCGGCGGAGGCGTCGACCCGCACGACCCGCCCCCGGGCGACGGTGGAGGTGACGAGCCAGGCGTGCAGCAGGTCGCCCTCGACCGGGTGCTCGACGGCGTACGTCGCCTCCCCGGTGACCTTCTCGACCCCGTCCTGGCGGTCGAGGTGGCGGCCCATCACCTGCGGCGCGACGACCTCGGGGACGACCTCGTCGGGGGACTGCTCGCTCATCGGCCGGTTCCTTCCGCGAGACGGGTGAGGGCCAGCGCAGTCAGGTTCCGCACCATGTCGACCTTGTAGGCCGTCTGCGCCGTGACGGTGGCCGCGGCCAGCTCGGCCGAGGCGGCCTCGCGCACCGCGTCCTCGGTGAGGACCGCGCCGCGCAGCGCCTCCTCGGCCAGCAGCGCGCGCCACGGCTTGTGGGCGACGCCGCCCCAGGCGATGCGCACGTCGCGCACGACCTCCCCGTCGAGCTCGAGGCCGGCGGCCACGGAGACGAGGGCGAACGCGTACGACGCGCGGTCGCGCGCCTTGCGGTACGTCGCGTTCCGCGCCACCGCGGAGGCGGGCAGCTGGACGGCGGTGATGAGGTCCCCGTGCTCGAGCACCGTGTCGCGCTCGGGGTGGTGGCCCGGCAGCCGGTGCAGGTCGACCAGCGGGATGCGGCGCTCGCCCTCGGGGCCGAGCACCACGACGGTCGCGTCGGCCGCCGCCAGGGCGACGGCGAGGTCGGACGGGTGGGTGGTCACGCAGGCCTCGCTCAGGCCCAGGACCGCGTTGTAGCGGCCGTAGCCCTCGAGGGCCGAGCAGCCCGAGCCGGGGTCGCGCTTGTTACAGGGGGTCGTGACGTCCTGGAAGTAGACGCAGCGGGTGCGCTGCAGCAGGTTGCCGCCGGTGGTGGCCTGGTGGCGGATCTGGCCCGACGCGCCGGCCAGGAGGGCGCGCGCGACGCCGGGGAAGTCCCGCCGTACCGCGGGGTGGGCGGCGAGGTCACTGTTGCGGACGTTCGTACCGACCCGCAGGCCGCCGTCGGGCAGCTCCTCGACCTGGTCGAGGGGGAGCCGGCTGACGTCGACGAGCGTGCCGGGGGAGGTGATGCCCAGCTTGAGGTGGTCGACGAGGTTCGTCCCGCCGCCGAGGAAGCGGGCGTCGGGGTCGGCCGCGACCAGGGCGACGGCCCCCGCGGCGTCGTCGGCGCGGTGGTAGGCGAAGTCCCTCACGCGGCACCGCCGGCCTGGCGCACGGCCGCGAGGATGCCGGGGTAGGCGCCGCACCGGCACAGGTTGCCGCTCATCCGCTCGCGGATCTCGTCGTCCGTGAGCTCCGGGTCGGCCTCGAGGTCCTCGGTGACGTGGCTGCGGTGCCCGGCACGCACCTCGTCGAGCACGCCGACGGCCGAGCACACCTGTCCCGGGGTGCAGTAGCCGCACTGGAAGCCGTCGTGGTCGAGGAACGCCTGCTGCACCGGGTGCAGGGCCCCGTCGGCGCCGCGCAGCCCGCCGGCCGTCACGACCTCGGCGCCCTCGTGGGCCACCGCGAGCGTGAGGCACGTCAGGTGGCGCCGGCCGTCGAGGATCACCGTGCAGGAGCCGCACTGGCCGTGGTCGCAGCCCTTCTTCGGGTTCGTGACCCCCAGCCGTTCGCGCAACGCGTCGAGGAGGGTGGTGCGCGTGTCGACGGCGACGGTCCGCTCCGCACCGTCGACGGTCAGGGTCAGGTCCACGTCCATGCGGTGACGGTACCCACGCAGCGGTCGACGGCCCCCCGGCGCCGGAGCGGGCGCGAGCGGGGACACGGCGGCCGCTCGTCTCAGGGCCGCGTGGGTACCGTCACGGCATGAGCGACTACACCTCCGAGCAGTTCGAAGCCATCCAGGTCGTCGTGGACCGCGTCACCTCCTGGCAGGACGGGGCCACCGAGGGCACCGTCGACACCGAGCTCCACAAGGGGTTCGAGGAGGTCGGCATCGAGGTGAGCGAGGCCGACCGCGCCAAGCTGGCCGACGCGATCCAGGACGAGCACGGCGAGGTCGACGCGCAGTCGATCCTCGGCGGCACGGCCTGAGCCGACCAGCACGCAGCAGCCCCGACGGGCCCGGCTCCCCGACGGACGGGGACCGGGCCCGCGGTGTGCCCGCAGGCGGGGACTCAGGCCTCGAGGATGCCGGCGACCTCGTCGGAGGCGTAGAACGGGGCGAGCCGGCCGCGCACCAGGGCCTCGAGCCGGCCGTCGGCGTGGGCGGCGTCGAGGAGCCGCGGGGCCAAGGAGATCGCGTGCACGACCAGCTCGTCACGGGTCAGGCCGAGCTCCTCGAGCAGCGCCGTGACGGGCCGGTCGCCGTGATCGGCCCAGACCTGCCTCACCACCGCGGTGGCGATCTGCTGCACCGGCGGCGACGGCGCCGCGCCGGCGACGACCTCGTGGACGAGCCCGGCGATCTCGTGCGCCTCGTCGCGCGAGACGACGTCGCCGACGCGGGGGAGCGGCTCGTCGCGGTACAGGTCGAAGACCTCCATGAAGGCGTCCGGCATCGTGGGGTCGCGCAGGGTGTCGACCAGCACCTTGTTGAGGCGCCGCATCGCGAACACCGCGCCCTTGCCGGCCGTGTCGCCCAGCAGGCCCTCGAGCTGCCTGTTGGCCGCGCCACCGACCCGGCCCGCGGCGTTCGCGCCGAAGGAGACCAGGGAGCCGACCCCCGGGATCTTCTCCGCGGCGGCGCGGTTGGCCTGCACGACCTCGCCGACGATGCGGCCGACGAACCCGCCGGCGAGCGTCGCCACCTGCGGGCTGCGCGTGAGGCGGTCGAGCGCCGCCTCGATGCCGTCGACGCCGGCGAGCACGCGGCGTACCCACGCCTCGACGTGCGCGCGGCTCACCACGTCGGAGAGCGCGAACCGGTCGATGTCCCCGTCGAGCAGCGCGTCGGCCACCGAGGCGGCGAAGCGCGCCGCGCCCTCGCTCGGCGGCACGGTCACGAGCACGCGCTCCAGCGCGTCGGAGACCTCGTCGGGGCTCAGCACGTCCGAGAGCGTCAGCTCGGACCCGAGGTCGAGCAGCAGGTCGACGTCCTCGGCGATCGCCTCGTCGCGGGAGCCGTCGGGCCCGCCGGTGGTGAGGCGGTCCACGACCCAGCGGGTGTGCGCGTCCAGCAGACGGTCGGCGGTGGCGGTCACGAGACGAAGCCCTGCTCGACGAGCCAGTCGTAGGCCACGTCGGCCGGCTCCTCGCCGTCGACGTCGACCCGCGCGTTCAGCTCGATGAGCACCTCGTCGGTGAGCGCCTCGGTGACCGGGGCCATGAGGTCCTCGATCTCCGGGTACTCCTCCGCGACGTCCTCGCGCAGCACGAGGGAGACGTTGTACTTCGGGAAGTACTGCTGATCGTCCTCCAGCACCGTCAGGTCGAGCGCCAGGATGCGGCCGTCGGTGGTGAACACCTCGCCGAAGTTGCACTCGCCCCGCGCCGTCGCGTCGTAGATCGCGCCGGTCTGGTAGGTCCGCAGGTTCGACTCCGGCGTCCCCTGCGGGTCGCCGAGCGGGATGCCGTAGGTCTCGAGCATCCCGGGCAGCCCGTCGGGGCGGTTGGTGAACTCCGACTCGACGCAGAACGTGCGCTCCTCGACGGGGATCTCCGCCAGCTGCGACATGCTCGTGATGCCGAGCCGCTCCGTCACCTCCGGGTTCATCGCGAACGCGTAGGTGTTGTTCATCGGCGCGGGCGGCAGCCAGACGAGCTGGTTCTGCTCGAGGTCGGCGTCGCGCACCGCCTCGTACTGCTCCTGCTCGTCGGGGATCGGGTCGCTCTCGCCGAGGTAGGTGATCCACCCGGTGCCCGTGTACTCCCACATGGCGTCGATCTGCCCGACGAGGTGGGCCTGCCGGGCCGCGGCGCTGCCGGGCACGTTGGTGAGGTCCGCAACGTCGGCGCCCGCCGCGCGCAGCAGGATGATCGCCATCTTGCCGAGGATCACGTTCTCGTTGAAGTTCTTCGAGCCCACCGCGATGGAGGCGCCCTCGAGCGAGGGCGTGTCCTCGAGGTCGCCCGCGAGCTGCCCCTCGGGCACGTAGCCGCCGGCCGTCCCGAGCGCGCACCCCGAGAGGAGCGCACCCACCCCGGCCAGGGTCGTGGCCACGACGCCGGTACGCCGCGCGCCCCGCCGTCGTGCGTCGGTCGTGCGAGCCATGTCAGAGCCCCTTCGGTCGGTAGGCGAGCTCGAGCAGACGGCCGACCCACTCGATGAGCAGGGCCAGCAGGGCGATGAGCAGCGCCCCCGTGATCATCAGCGAGAACCGGAACAGGGAGATGCCCGTCTGCAGCACCTCGCCCAGACCGCCGGCGTTGATGAAGCACGCCAGCGAGGCCGTGCCCGCGATGAGCACGAGCGCGGTGCGCACACCGGCCATGATGACCGGCACCGCGAGCGGCAGCTCGATCTTGCGGAGCGTCTCGAACGACGTCATGCCGACGCCGCGGGCGGCCTCGACCAGGGTCGGGTCGACGGCCTGGATGCCGGTGATCGTGTTGCGGAGCACGGGCAGGAGGCCGTAGAGGCTGAGGCCCAGGATCGCCGTCCAGAAGCCGCCGCCGAGCCAGAGGAACAGCAGGACGATGAGGCCGACGGCCGGGGCCGCCTGGCCGCCGTTCGCGATGCCGACCACCAGCGGTGCGGCGCGCCGTACCCGGCCGCGCGTGAGCGCGATCCCCAGCGGCAGCGCGACGGCCACGACGATGACGGCGGCGACGACCGTGAGCTGCACGTGGTCGACCAGCAGCCGGGTCAGCGTGCCCCAGCGCAGCTGCTGCGCCTCGACGGAGTCGAGCTCGGCGGTCTGGCGCCAGACGACGAAGCCGCCGAAGGCGACGGCGATGAGCAGCGGGGGGAGGACGAGCATCGTCACGGCCTCGCGCGTCACCGTCTTGCGGGCCATCCAGCCCCGCAGCCCCGTGGGGGGCGTGGCGGCGGTGTCGCGCCCGTCGAGGGGGGTGCCGGTCGTCGTCGTCACGAGACCGCCCCGTCGGCGCGCGCCTGCTGGGCCTCCTTGGCGGAGGCCTCCTGGGAGCGGATGTGGGTGGTGACCGACTCGAAGTCGACGACGCCGACGTAGGTGTCGCGGGAGTCCGTGACGATCGCGCCGGCGTGCGACGAGCTGAGCATCGTGTCGAGGGCGTCGTTGAGCGTGGCGCGCTGGTCGAGGGTGATGAGCTCGTCGCGACGGGCGATGTCGATGGAGCCGCCGCGGCGCAGGTTGCGCAGCCAGGGCCACGCGATGGGGCGGTTGCGGGCGTCGAGCACGACGATGCAGTCGTGGCCGGCGGCCTCGGCGCGTCGTACCGCCTCGGCGGCGTCGTCGCCCACCCGCGCGGTCGTCCACGGCAGCATCTGCAGCTCGTCCACGCGGGACAGGCTGAGCTGCTTGAGGGTGGAGCCCGCGCCCACGAAGTCGGCCACGAAGTCGTTGGCCGGGGCGGCCAGGACGTTCTCGGGGGTGTCGTACTGCTCGACGTGGGCGCCCTCGGACAGGATGAGGATGCGGTCGCCCAGCTTGATGGCCTCGTCGATGTCGTGGGTGACGCAGACGATGGTCTTGCCCAGCTCGCGCTGGATGCCGAGCATCTCGTCCTGCAGCCGCTGCCGGGTGATGGGGTCGACCGCGCCGAACGGCTCGTCCATCAGCACCACCGGCGGGTCGGCCGCGAGCCCGCGGGCCACGCCGACGCGCTGCTGCTGGCCTCCGGAGAGCTCGCGGGGGTAGCGGTCGCGGTAGCGCCCGGGCTCGAGCCCGACGAGGTCGAGCAGCTCCTCCACGCGGTCGGCCGTGCGCTGCTTCGACCACTTCAGCAGCTTGGGGACGACGGCGATGTTGTCGGCCACCGTCAGGTGCGGGAAGAGGCTGCCGCCCTGGATGACGTAGCCGATCGTGCGGCGCAGCTCGTCGGCGTCGCGGCCGCGCACGTCCTCGCCGCCGATCGTGATGGTGCCGGAGGTGGGCTCGATGAGCCGGTTGATCATCTTCAGCGACGTCGTCTTGCCGCAGCCGGAGGGCCCGATGAACATCACCACCTCACCGGCCGGGACCGTCAGCGACAGGCTCTCGACGGCGGCGGACTTCTGTCCGGGGTACTTCTTGACGACGTCGCGCAGCTGGATCTCGACGCCGCTGATGTGGCGGTCGGGCGCAGCCGCGCTGCTGTGGTCGGTGGCGCTCGTGCTGGTGGCGCCGGCCGGCCTCTCGATGCTCTCGGTCATGCGACCCGGACTCCCTTCGAGATGGTGAGCCGCCCGAGGACGAGCAGCAGGAGGTCGGCGACGAGGGCGACGGCGATGATGCCGATCGTGCCCACGAGCGCGTAGTTGAGGGCGTTCGCGCCGCCCGTCTGCGTCAGGCCGCGCCAGATGTAGGAGCCGAGGCCGGGGCCGAGGACGTACGCCGCGATGGCGGCGATGCCCATCGACATCTGCATGGAGGTGCGGACGCCGGCCAGGATCACGGGCCAGGCGAGCGGGAGCTGCACCTTGAGGAGCACCCCGACCGGGCTCATGCCCATGCCGCGGGCCGACTCGAGGAGGGTGGGGTCGACCCCCGCCAGGCCGACGACCGCGTTGCGGAGCACGGGGAGCACGGCGTAGAAGACGACGCAGGTGAACGCCGTGACGGTGCCGAGGCTGGTCAGGGGGAGCAGCAGGCCGACCAGCGCGAACGCCGGCAGCGTGAGCCCGATCGCCGAGACGGCGTTGGCGATCGGCTCCAACGCCCGGAAGCGGTTGATGAGCACCGCGAGCAGCACGGCGACGAGCGTGGCGACGAGCACGCACTGGAACACCAGGTTCGCGTGCTGGAGCATGTCGTAGGCGATCTGTTGTCGACGCTCGGCGATGAACTCACCCATCGGCAACGCCCCTTCCGGCCGGTTCGTGCACGGATCCCGCCGCAGGGAGGAGCCCCTCCGACGGGCGGACCGCCGGGGGTCCCACGCGTAGCGCAGCGTGACACCCGGCGTGCGAACGCTGTTCGCTCGGCGCTCACCATAACGATGTCGGGCGCAGGGAGGGCGGAAGAAGGTGGCGCGCGCCACGCCGTACCCGGGTACGGTGCCCTCCGCGGGCCCGCCGGAGGCCCAGCATCGGGGGGACGACGCCGAGCTGGATCGACCGCTGGCAGGCGGTCGAGGGCGCCCCCGTTGAGGTCGTCCCCGCCCACGGCGAGGTCGTGGGGGGCGACCTCTTGTGGTGAGTCGCGGTAGGAGCGGTAGTGGATGACCACCGCTGCCACCGCGACCTGGCGGCGTCGCGGCGAGCCGCAGGCCGGGCGCATTGGCGTGGTTCTCGTTCGGTCGATTCCGCGGCGCAGGACCGGGAGGGCGTGTGAGGCTCGGACCGTGAACGACGCGAACCCCGCTCCCCGCGAGCTGCGCAGGGGAGCCAACGCAGCCCTCGACGACCTGGGTGCCGAGCTCGGCGGCCTGACGGTGTTCCTCGACAGCCGGGGCCGGGACGACGAGCCCGTCGACGCCGACGTGAGCGTCCTGCTCCTCGACAGCACCGGCAAGGTGCGCTCCGGCCGCGACTTCGTCTTCTACAACCAGCCGGTGGCCCTCAACGGCGCGGTGCACCTGCGGGACAAGGTGCGCCCGGAGCCGGGCACGGACGAGGCCCACCAGGGCTGGTCCTCGGACGTGGTGACCATCGAGCTCGACGACGTGCCGCAGGAGATCGAGCGGATCGTGGTCGCCGCGAGCCTCGATCCCGCGAGCGGTACGACGTTCGGTGACGCGGCCGGCGTACGGCTCCGGCTGCAACGCACCTCCGACGCGGCCGACCTGCTCGTCTACGACATCGACGACGCCACCGACGAGCTCGCGCTCGTCTTCGGCGAGTTCTACCGCCGCGAGGACAGCTGGAAGATCCGGGCGGTGGGCCGGGGGTACGTCGAGGGGCTGGCATCGCTGGTGACCGAGCACGGCGTGGACGTGTCCGAGGAGCCGGACACCGACGACGCCGCCGCGGGCCCGTCGGTAGCAGCGGACCCCGGCGCCCCGGCAGTGACCGGAGGGGCAGCCGAGGGGTCGGACACGGCCGGCTACGCCTCGCCGACCTTCACCGTCGAGACCGCCGCTCCTCCTCTCGACCCAGCCGCCGTCGTCGCGGCGGAGGACGACGCCGGAGCGCCGCCGACACTCGCCGAGGAGTCGGCCGCGGCAGCCGACGATGACCCCGCAGCACCGCCGGCCCCGGTGAAGCGGTCCGTCTCGGTGCGACGCCCCACCCGCGCCCCGCGCCTGCCCGCCGACTGGGACGCCTCGATCCCGGCCGAGGACGGCAACGACTGGCAGCCCGCACGGCTCTTCCCCGTCGCGGGCATCGGCAGCGGCGAGGAGCAGGAGCGTCGCGCCACGTCGGCGCTGCTGGCGGTGATGAGCACCGTGCGGGAGTTCGGGGCCGCGTTGACGGCCCGCTGCGGTGCACCCCGCGGCACCGTCAGCACCTTCATCGAGGTGCCCTTCGGCCAGGACGAGGAGGCGTACCGGCCCGACGGGGTCATCCAGGTGCGGCGCGGGCGGAAGGAGTGGACGGCCCTCGTCGAGGTGAAGACGTCCACGGGGCGCCTCAACGTCGAGCAGATCGACAAGTACGTCGAGATCGCCCGCAGCCGTGGGTACGACGCGGTCATCACCATCAGCAACGAGCTCGCCGGCGGGGACGCCGAGCACCCGGTCGCCATCGACCGACGCAAGCTGCGGAAGGTCTCGCTGCACCACCTGTCGTGGGACCAGATCCGGGCCGAGGCCGTCCTGGCTGCTCGGCACCGTGGCGTCGCGGACGCGACGCAGGCGAAGGTGCTCGACGAGTTCATCCGCTACATGAACCACGCCCGCTCGGGGATGGGCGGGCTCGGCGACATGGGGCCGAGCTGGGTCAAGGTCCGCGAGGCGGTCAAGGCCAAGACGGCGCGCGCCTCCGACAAGGCCACGGGTGAGGTCAGCGCCCGCTTCGACGAGCTGGTCCAGCACCTGGGGCACCACATGACTGGGCTGCTCGGGGTGGAGGTGCAGTCCCTCCCGCCGCGCGAGACCCCGGACCACGCGAGCCGCCGCCATCAGCTCGCGGACTCCGGCCTGCTGTTCGGCCGCCTCAAGGTGCCGGGGGCGGTGGACGTGCTGGTCGTCGGCGCGGACCTGCGCTCGGACAAGGCCATGGCGTCGATCACCGTCCCCGCTCCGCGCGGCGACACGCGCCCGCTGACCCGGGTCCAGTGGCTGCTCCGCCAGCTGCCGGAGCACGCGAAGGAGTCGATCCGGGTGGAGGCCCACCTCGCAGGGCCGCGGGGCGCGTCGACCGCCGCGCTGCTGGGCGGCGCCCGCCAGAACCCGTCGTGCCTGGTCCCGGAGGAGCAGCGGGAGATCAAGGCGTTCACCGTCTCCCTCGACCTGGCGCTCGGCAGCAAGCGCGCAGCCGGCACTGGCACCTTGATCGGCTCGGTCAAGGCTGTCACGACCACCTTCTACGCCGACGTGGTGCAGCACTTGCGTCCCTGGGTGCCGAAGGGCTGATCCCAGCCGGGGTGAAGGCCCCGGCCACCCGTCGTACCGGGTGATCGCGGTTGGCCGCACCGGGTCGGGGGGGGGGGGGGGGGGGGCGGCCCCCCCCCCCCCCCCCCCCCCCCCGACCCGAGGGCGAGGCCTCAGGCGCGCCGGCGCGCCAGGAACGTCGAGTCGTGCACGTCGTGGGTGACGCCCTCGCGCTCCATCGTGCGCGGGCGCTGCTCGACGACGACCGCGTCGAAACCGTCGGGCAGGGCGGGCACGAGCTCGTTGGCATCCCACATGGCGCGGCGGCGGGTCTCGCTCAGCTGGGTGAACAGTGGCGAGGGCGCGTGGCCGACGACGAGGAGGTGGCCGCCGGGGGCGACGGCCTCGGCCAGCCGGCCGACGACCTCGACGATGCGCCCGTCCGGCGGGTGGAGGAAGTGGGTCGTGACGAGGTCGAACTGACGCCCGCCCGCCTCGAACGTGCGCGCGTCGACCTGCCACCAGTCGGTCCGCTCGGCCACGCCGACCTGCTCGGCGTGCCGGGCGGCGCGAGCCAGGCCGTTGGCGGAGAAGTCCGCACCCGTCACCGTCCACCCCTGCTGGGCGAGCCAGATGACGTCCCCGCCCTCGCCGCAGCCGACGTCGAGCGCGGTGCCGGGCGGCAGCTTCGAGGCCTCGGCGACGAGCTGGGCGTTGGGCCGGCCGCTCCAGATCGTCTCCTCGCCGGTGTAGCGCTCCTCCCAGCCCGCGGGCTCGAACCACTGGTCCTCGCGCTCGTCGTGCTGGTGGCCGTGTTCCTGACCGTCCCGGTGGTCGTGCTGGTGGTCGTGGTCGCTCATGCGGTGCCTTCCTCCTGGCGCGCGTCGGACCTGCGATCACGACGCACGACTGCGTGTGCCTCCAGGCTCCGCGCACCACACCGGATTGACAAGTTCTGTTGCCGAAACGGCAAACTGGCCGGGTGGACGAGTACGCCGAGGTGCTGGACGGGGTCGGGCCGCGCCTGCGGGCGCTCCGGCTGACGAGGGGCACGACCCTGACCGAGCTGGCTGAGCAGACGGGCATCTCGGTGAGCACGCTCTCGCGCCTCGAGTCGGGCCAGCGCCGCCCCACGCTGGAGCTGCTGCTGCCCCTCGCCCGCGCCCACGGGCAGTCCCTCGACGACCTGGTCGACGCGCCGGAGACGGGCGACCCCCGCGTGCGGGCCAAGCCGATCGTCCGCCACGGCCGCACCTTCGTGCCCCTGACCCGGCGCCCAGGCGGGCTCCAGGCCTTCAAGATGATCGTGCCGCCGAACGATCCGCCCCCGCCGTACGAGCCGCGGGTGCACGAGGGCTACGAGTGGATCTACGTCCTGTCGGGCCGGCTGCACCTCGTGCTGGGGGAGCGCGAGATCGACCTGGGGCCGGGGGAGGTCGTCGAGTTCGACACCCGCACTCCGCACGTCGTGGCGAACCGCGGGCGTGAGCCGGTCGAGGTGCTGGCGTTGTTCGGGCCGCAGGGCGAGCGGATGCACGTGCGCCGCGGCGGTTGACGGGCCCGGCGGTGCGGGGGCAGCCCCCGGGAACGACGAAGGAGAGGGGCGTGCCCCTCTCCTTCTCCAAGGTATAGAGCACCAGGGGGCTTGCCGCAAGACCCCCGTGGTGGTCCAGAGTCGCCCGCCGTGACGAGCACACGCCCCTCCGCCTTCGCCCTGCCGGACCACCTCGCGGCCAAGGCCGCACCCGCCCTCGTCGACGACGACGAGTGCTTCCTCGCCCGCCTCGCCGACGCCCTGCAGCGCTCCGTCGACGACGTCTCCGCTCGGCTCGACGCGACCCTCGCCGAGGCCGGCGGCACCGGCCAGGAGGCGATGGACCGCGACCTCGAGGTGCACCGGCTCTCGAGCCGGCTGCGCACCCTGCGCCGCTACGGCCTCGACCTCTGCCTGGGCCGCGCGGTACCCGCGGACGGGTCCGCCCCGACGTACGTCGGGAGGGTCGGGGTCAGCGACGGCGCCGGCGAGCGCCTGCTCGTCGACTGGCGCTCGCCGGCGGCCGAGCCGTTCTTCGGCGCCACCCACGCCGACCCCCGCGGCCTCGTCAGTCGGCGCCGCTACCGCTGGACGGACGGTCGCGTCACCGACTACTGGGACGAGGTCTTCGACCCCGCGGCGTACGCCGGGCACGCCGCCCTCGACGACCAGTCCGCGTTCGTCGCCAGCCTCGGCAGCAGCCGCTCGGCGCGCATGCGCGACGTGCTCGCGACCCTCCAGGCCGACCAGGACGCCATCGTCCGCGCGGGGTCGCGCGGCGTGCTCGTCGTCGACGGCGGCCCGGGCACGGGCAAGACGGTCGTGGCGCTGCACCGCACGGCGTACCTCCTCCATGCCGACCCGCGCCTGGACCACCGCCGGGGCGGCGTGCTGTTCGTCGGACCGCACCAGCCCTACCTGGCCTACGTCGCCGACGTCCTCCCGAGCCTGGGGGAGGAGGGCGTGCGCACCTGCACGCTCCGCGACCTCGTGCCCGAGGGGGCCCATGCGGCCGAGGAGCGCGACCCGCAGGTGGCCCGGCTCAAGTCCGACGCTGCGATGGTCGACGCGATCGAGCCCGCCGTGGCGCTCTACGAGGAACCCCCGACCACCGGCATGGACGTCGAGACGCCGTGGGCGGACACCTGGCTGAGCGCCGCCGAGTGGGCCGAGGCGTTCTCCTCGCCCGACCCCGGCACGCCGCACAACGACGCCCGCGACCAGGTCTGGGAGGCGCTGCTGGCGATCCTCGTCGACAAGCACGACACCGGCCACGACGCCGAGGGGGTGGAGCCGGAGCAGGTACGGCGCGCGCTGGCCGCGAACGGCGCCATCCGCGAGGCGTTCGACCGGGCCTGGCCGCTGCTCGAGGCGACGGACGTCGTCGGCGATCTCTGGACGGTGCCGGCCTACCTGCGGCGGTGCGCCCCCTGGCTCACCCCCGAGGAGGTCCGCGCCCTGCAGCGCCGCGACCCCGAGGCGTGGACGGTCGTCGACCTGCCGCTGCTCGACGCGGCCCGGCTGCGGCTCGGCGACCCTGAGGCGTCGCGGCGGCGGCGGCGGGCGTCGGTCGCAGCGACCGCCGAGCGCGCGCGGATGGCCCACGTCGTCGACCACCTCGTGGCGACCGACGACACCGAGATGGCGGTCATGTCGATGCTGCGGGGCGACGACCTCCAGGGCGCGCTGGTGCCCGGTGCCGACCCGGGCACGGTTCCCGCCACGGAGACGCACGACCGGCTCGCCGGGCCGTTCGCCCACGTCGTGGTGGACGAGGCGCAGGAGCTGACCGACGCCGAGTGGCAGGTGGTGCTGCATCGGTGCCCGACCCGCAGCCTCACGGTCGTCGGGGACCGGGCGCAGGCGCGGCACGGGTTCACCGGCACGTGGGAGGAGCGGCTCGCGCGCGTGGGGTTCGACCAGGTCACGGTGGCGTCGCTGACCGTCAACTACCGCACCCCGGCGGAGGTGATGGCCGAGGCCGAGCCGGTCATCCGCGCGGTGCTCCCGGACGCCAACGTGCCGACCTCGGTGCGCCGCACCGGCGTGCCGGTGCACCACGGCGGGCTCGACGAGCTGCGTCCCCTCCTCGACGCGTGGCTCGCGGAGCACGCCGAGGGCACCGCGTGCGTCGTGGCCGCGGGCACGCTCGACCCGGACGCCGTCCCCGCCTCGCCCCGGGTCCGGGTGCTCACCCCGGCGCTCGTGAAGGGGCTGGAGTTCGACCTCGTCGTGCTCCTGCGGCCCGACGAGCTGGGTGACCCGGGCGACCCGGTCGCGGCGGCCGTCGACCGCTACGTCGCGATGACCCGGGCGACGCAGCGGCTCGTCGTCCTCGCGTGAGCTGAGTCGGCGCACTCACGCGCCGGGGCCCGGCCCCGCCGAGACTGCACGAGGGGTCGTCGACCGCACGGCCGCGAGGGGTGGGGGACATGTCGCGTTCGCAGGGGTCCGTCCAGGTGGTGGCCGTGCTGGTCGCCCTCGTGGTGCTCGTCGTGGTGGTGCTGGTGGTGCTCCTCATGGGCGGGGAGGAGGCCGGCCGGGAGGACGACGTCGCGGTGGATCCCGCCGCCTCGTCCGCCACCTCGTCCGCCACCTCGTCCGCCACGTCACCGTCCGCCGACCTCCCCGTGCCGGAACCCCCGCGCCGGGGGGTCGGGCTGGACCTCGCGCCGAGCCCGGTGCGCGGGGGCCTCTTCGAGCCCGGCCGTTCGCCGGTGGTGGGGCCCCTGCCCGGGGTGACGGTGGACGACGCGGTCGGGCGCTTCGTGGAGTGCGCGGGCTGGCTGCTGTCGTCGCAGGACGTCCGCGACGACCCGTCGGTCGCGCGGGCCGCGTTCCCCCTGCTGCTGCCGAGCGACCTCGGGCACCTCGCCGCCAGCGGCGACGACGCCCTGCGCGTGGACTTCCGCGGCGGCGCCTACCGGCTCTACGGCCACAGCGGGAGCGCCGAGGCGCCGGACACGGTGATGCTGCAGTCGGTCGCCCAGGTCACGGGCGGCGACGGACGCGTCCGGTGGGTGCGGATCGTGGGCATGATGGCGGCCGACGGCGACGCCTGGACCCCGCAGGGGATCCGCGCCGAGGAGGTCGTGCAGCCCACCTCGCCGGAGCTCGCCGTCGCCGACCTCCCGCGCAGCGAGGCGGTGCGGCTGCTGGGTGACGACGGCGTCGGCTGGCACGCGTTCGCGTCGTGACCGGGGGCGCGCCAGCGCAGTATTGAACGTGTTCAGAAATGGTGTACGGTCACGACCAAGAAGTTGAACACGTTCAACACTGACTCCGGAGGATCCTCGTGGACTGGACCGTCACCACCTACCTCGGCTACCTGGCCATCGCCATCCCGCTCACCGTGTGGGTCGCCCGCACGCTCTTCACCAACGGCACCGTCTTCCTGACCGACGTCTTCGAGGGCCGCCACGAGCTCGCCGCGGCGGTGAACCGGTTGCTCGTCGTCGGCTTCTACCTGCTCAACGTCGGGTTCGTCCTCCTCTTCCTGCGGGTGGGCGACCCGGTGCTCGACGCCAGCGGGATGCTCGAGGTGCTGAGCGTGAAGCTGGGCGTCGTGATGCTGGTGCTGGGCGGCGTCCACCTGGCCAACGTGCTGGTCTTCAACTCCATCCGCCGCCGTCACCACTACGAGCAGGGACAGCGCCCGCCGGTGGCGCCGCAGGGTGTCCTCGGCGCCGGATCCCGGGGCCCCGCGGCCCCCGCCGGCCCGGCCGCCCCGGCCGACCCTGGTGCGCTCCAGCCGTTCCCGGCGCCGGGCCGGTGACGGGCCGTGCGGCTCACGCTGCTGTACGACGCGGACTGCCGTCTGTGCGTCCCGTTCGCAGGCTGGGTGGCGCGGCAGGACCTGCTGGTCCCGCTCGAGCTGGTGCCGTGCGGGTCGGCGGAGGCCCGGGCCCGCTTCCCCGGCCTCGACCACGCCGCGACGCGGGCGACGGTGACGGTGGTCGGGGACGGGGGAGAGGTGTGGACCCACGACGCCGCCTGGGTGGTCGTGCTCTGGGCCACCAGTCGGCACCGGGTGCTCGCCCACCGGCTGAGCGGCTCGGCCGCCGGGCGGGGACTGGCGCGGGGCGCGGCGTACTCGGCCGCCGGCCTGCGTCACCTCCTCGGCCCCGGGCCGGGGGCGACGCCGGGCGCGGGCGGGGGCGCAGGGTGGGATCGGGACGATGACTACGCTGGCCGCTGTGCCGACGCCTGCTCCCCGAACCGCCAAGGCTGAGGCGACGCGCGCCACGATCGTCGCCGCCGCGATGCGCCTGTTCCGCGAGGGCGGGTACGACGCGACGACGATGCGTGCGGTCGCCGACGAGGCCGGGATGTCGCTGGGCAGCGCGTACTACTACTTCGCCTCCAAGGAGCACCTGGTCCAGGGGTTCTACGACCAGCTGTCGGCCGAGCACGAGGCGGCCGTCGCCGAGGTGCTCGCCGCCGAGACGGGGTTCGTGGAGCGCTACTCCGGTGTGCTGCTGCGCTGGATCGACCTGGCGGCGCCGTACCACGAGTTCGCGGCCACCTTCTTCAAGAACGCCGCCGACCCCCGCAGCCCCCTCTCGCCGTTCTCGCCCGAGTCGCAGGCGGCGCGCGAGACGTCGGTGGGCATCCAGCGCGAGGTGCTGGCCGGGTCGGACCTCAAGCTGCCCGCCGCGCTGCGCGAGGAGATGCCCGAGCTGCTCTGGCTCCTGCAGATGGGGGTGGTGCTGTTCTGGGTCTACGACTCCTCCGAGGACCAGCAGCGCACCCGCGCGCTGGTGCGGGGCGTCGTACCCCTCGTGGACCGGCTGGCGCGCCTGACCCGCCTGCCGGTCGTGCGGGGCATCGCGGGCGACATCGCGACGCTGGTGCGGTCCCTGCGCGGCTGACGGTCAACGCGGCGCCGATTGGGCACCGGGGGGCGGAGTGCGTGAGCGCTCGCCGCCGATCCCCCGGAGGACCCATGGACTGGACCGCCACGACCCACCTCGTCTACCTGGCCGTCGCGCTGCCCGTGACCGTGTGGGTGGCGAGGACGCTGCTGGTGAACGGCACGGCATTCCTCACCGACGTCTACGAGGGGCGGGCGCAGTTGGCGGGGTCGGTCAACCGCCTCATGGTGGTCGGGTTCTACCTGCTCAACATCGGCTTCGTGCTGCTCCTCGTCCGGGTGGGCGGTGAGGTGCGCGGGTTCGCCGACATGCTCGAGACCCTCAGCGGCAAGCTGGGCGTGGTGCTCCTCGTGCTCGGGGTGGTGCACCTCGCGAACGTCCACACCTTCAACTCGATCCGCAAGCGTCGCAACGAGGAGCGGGTACGGCGCGCCGAGGCCGCCCCGTGGCGCGCCGGTTCCGCCGTCGAGGAGGCGGTGGACCAGGCGGTGGCCGACCGGGTCGCGGCCGAGCGCCCGGTCACCGACCGCGGCCGGGTCGACGACGGCTACGACCCGTTCCCTGCGCGGGGCCGCTGAGCCTCACGCCTCCGCGGTGACCGTGCCCGCCGCGACCCGTCCCAGCTCCCGGGCGTGCACGTCGGCGCTGTCGATGAGCGGGACCGGGCTGTCGTCGGGACCGACCAGCAGGCCGATCTCCGTGCAGGCCAGGACGACCGCGTCGGCGCCGCGCTCCGCGAGGCGGGCGATCACCTCGACGTACCGCTCCCGCGAGGCGGGGTCCACGACCCCCTGCGTCAGCTCGTCGAAGATCACGGCGTCGACCAGCGCGCGGTCCGCCGCGTCGGGGACGACCGTGGCGATGCCGTGGCCGGCCAGCCGCTCGGCGTAGAACGGCTCCTCCATCACCCAGCGGGTGCCGAGCACACCGAGGGTCCCCCAGCGGTGCCGCGCCGACTCGGCCGCGACCGCGTCCCCGATGTGGAGCAGCGGCACGTCGAGGGCGGCCTCCACCTGCGGCGCGACCTTATGCATGAGGTTCGTGCAGATCGCGACGGTCGTGGCGCCGGCCGCGACGCACCGCCGACTCGCCTCGACGAGGAGGGCGGCGGCCCCGTCCCAGTCCCCGGCCTCCTGGAGGGCCCGCACCTCGGCGAAGTCGAGGGACTGCAGCGCGATGCGCGCCGACGCGTGCCCCCCGCGGGCGGCGGCCACCGCCTCGTTGACGGTGCGGTAGTAGGTCGCGGTCGAGTGCCAGCTCATGCCGCCGATCAGTCCGATGGTCTCCATACAGCCCATCGTCGGGCCCCGTTCGGTTCCCAGGTAGACGGGACTTCCCGTCACCTGCTCGTAGCGGATCTAATGGCCCGGTGGATCCCCGCCGCGTCCTGCTCTTCCGCACCGTCGCCCGGGCCGGCTCCTTGAGCGCGGCTGCGCGCGAGCTCGGCACGACCCAGTCGGCCGTCAGCCAGCAGTTGCGCGCCCTGGAGCGCGAGGCGGGCGGGGCACTGCTCGTGCGCACGGCGCGCGGCACCACGCCGACCGAGGCGGGCGCGGCGCTCCTGGCCCGCGCGGACGCCGTCCACGCCGCCCTGCACCAGGCGCAGGAGGAGCTCGGGGCGCTCGCCGACCTGCGAGCCGGGACCGTGCGGCTCGCCGCCTTCCCCTCGGCGGCGGCCACCCTGGTGCCCGCGGTCGTCCGGGCGCTGCAGGGCGACCATCCCGGCCTGCGGGTCACGCTGGTCGAGTCCGAGCCGCCGGAGGCGTGGGCCGCCGTGCTCGCCGGCGACGCCGACGTCGCCCTCGTCTTCGGGTACGACGGGCCGCCCGCCGACGACGGCGCGCTCGCCTGGGTGCCGCTCGGCGTCGAGCCGCTGCACCTCGTGCTGCCGCCTGGTGCCGCAGCGCCCGGCGCGCCCGGCGGGGAGGGCTCCGCCGTACCGGGGGCATGGCTGGCCGAGCAGGACTGGGTGGCCGGGTGCGAGCGCTGCCGCGGCCACCTGCTCGAGCGGTGCCGGGCCGCGGGGTTCGAGCCGCGGCTGGTCCACGAGAGCGACGACTACGTGGTGGTGCAGAACCTCGTGGCCCACGGCTTGGGGGTGACGGTGCTGCCGCAGCTCGCGCTGACGGCGTTCCGTCATCCCGAGGTCGAGGCGCGTCGCGCGCCCGCCTTCGGCGAGCGGCACGTCGGGTTGGTGCACCGTCCCGGCGCGGAGGACGTGCCCGCGGTGCGGGCGGTGATGGAGCGGCTGGTCGGGCGCGCCGGGACGGTGCTGGGGGTCAGATGACGCCGAGTGCGAGCACTGCGTCGGCGACCTGCGTGAAGCCGGCGATGTTGGCCCCCACGGAGTAGTTGCCGGGCTGGCCGTACTCGTCGGCGGTCGTCAGGCACCGGTGGTGGATGTTGCGCATGATCTCGGCGAGCCGCTCCTCGGTGTGCTCGAAGGACCAGGAGTCGCGCGAGGCGTTCTGCTGCATCTCCAGCGCGCTGGTGGCGACGCCGCCCGCGTTGGCGGCCTTGCCGGGCGCGAAGGAGACGCCGGCGTCGCTGAAGGTGCGCACGGCCTCCGGGGTGCACGGCATGTTCGCGCCCTCGGCCACCACCTGGCAGCCGTTGCGGACGAGAGCCGCGGCGTCGTTGCCGTTCAGCTCGTTCTGCGTCGCGCACGGCAGCGCCACGTCGCACGGCACCTGCCACACCGAGCCGCCCTCGACGTACGACGCGCGCGGCCGCTCGTCGGCGTACACGGCGATGCGGGAGCGGCGCCGCTCCTTGATGTCCTTGACCAGCGCGAGGTCGACGCCGTCGGGGTCCACGACGTACCCGCCGGAGTCGGAGCAGGCGACCACGACGGCGCCGAGCTGCTGCAGCTTCTCGATCGCGTAGATGGCGACGTTGCCCGAGCCGGAGACGACCACCTTCTTGCCGTCGAGGCTGTCGCCGCGGCTGCGGAGGATCTCGTCGACGAAGAACACGGTGCCGTAGCCGGTGGCCTCGGTCCGGACCAGCGAGCCGCCCCAGCCGATGCCCTTGCCGGTCAGCACGCCGGACTCGTAGCGGTTGGTGATCCGCTTGTACTGCCCGAAGAGGTAGCCGATCTCGCGGCCGCCGACGCCGATGTCGCCGGCGGGGACGTCGGTGTACTCCCCGATGTGGCGGTAGAGCTCCGTCATGAACGACTGGCAGAAGCGCATCACCTCGGCGTCGGAGCGACCCTTGGGGTCGAAGTCCGAGCCGCCCTTGCCGCCGCCGATGGGCAGGCCGGTCAGCGCGTTCTTGAAGATCTGCTCGAAGCCGAGGAACTTCACGATGCCCAGGTAGACCGTCGGGTGGAAGCGCAGGCCGCCCTTGTAGGGGCCGAGAGCCGAGTTGAACTCGACGCGGAAGCCGCGGTTGATCTGCACCTGGCCGCTGTCGTCGACCCACGGGACGCGGAAGATGATCTGCCGCTCGGGCTCGCACAGCCGCGGGATGATCGCGGCGTCGGCGTACTCCGGGTGCTTGGCGACGACCGGCCCGAGGGAGTCCAGCACCTCGTGCACGGCCTGGTGGAACTCGTCCTCACCGGGGTTGCGGCGCAGCACCTCCTCGAACATGGGCTGCAGCTTCTCGTCGAGCATCGACATGGGGGCTCCTCCGTGGGACGGCGCTCGGGGCGCTCGTCGTGGTCAGGACGTGTTACACGCCCGAAACAATAGGAGTCTTCCGCCCCGACGGCAGCCGCGGGTGGGCCCGGCGCTAGGAGCTCAGGCGGGCGCGGGGGTCCTCGGCCGGGGCGGAGACGTGGCGCCGGCCGCCCGTGGGACCGCTGATCTCGGCCCAGACCTCGTCGAGGGAGAGACCGAGGACGTCCGCGATGGCCGCGACGGTGGGGAACGCGGGGGTCGCCACCCGGCCCGACTCGATCTTGCGCAGCGTCTCGGGGGACACGCCTGCGCTGAGCGCGGTCTCGAGCATCGGGCGCTCGCCGCGGGCGCGGCGGATGAGGGCGCCGAGGCGTCGACCGCGCTCGACCTCGGCGGGGGAGAGCGGGAGCCGGACCATGGGCCGATAGTAGTACCGGGATAACATTACCGGGATAGTCATCCCATCCCGGACGGAGTCCTGCTCGTGATCGAGATCCTCAGCCCCGCGAAGATCGCCCAGGCCCGGGTGTCGGGCGCCCTGGTCGGCGAGATCCTGCACACCCTGCGGCGCCGAGCCACGGTCGGCACGAACCTCCTCGAGATCGACCGCTGGGCCGCCGAGATGATCAGCGACGCCGGGGCGGAGTCCTGCTACGTCGACTACGCGCCGTCCTTCGGCCGGGGCCCGTTCGGCCACCACGTCTGCACCGCGGTCAATGACGCCGTGCTGCACGGCCGACCGCACGACCGGGCGCTGGCCGACGGCGACCTGGTGACCCTCGACCTCGCCCTGCTGACGGGCGGTGTCGCCGCCGACGCCGCGATCAGCTTCGTCGTGGGGCCGACGCGGCCCGCGGAGAGCGTCGCGCTGATCGAGGTCACCGAGCGGGCGCTGGCCGCGGCCATCGCCGTGGCCCGTCCCGGCGCCCGCACCGGTGACCTCTCCCACGCGATCGGCACGGTCCTGACCGACGCGGGCTACCCCGTCAACACCGAGTTCGGCGGTCACGGCATCGGCTCGACGATGCACCAGGACCCCCACGTCGCGAACGTCGGACGGCCCGGCCGGGGCTACGACCTGCGCCCCGGCCTGATGCTCGCGCTGGAGCCGTGGGTCATGGCCGACACCGACCGGCTCGTCACGGACGCCGACGGCTGGACGCTGCGCAGCGCGACCGGGTGCCGCACGGCCCACTCCGAGCACACCGTCGTCATCACCGCCGACGGGGCGGAGGTGCTCACCGCCGCTCCGGCGGCCTGACGCCGGCGCGCAGCGCGTTGGCCAGCCGCGCCCGGGCCTCCTGCTGCTGGCCGGCGTTGCGCGGCGACGGGTGGGGGACGCCGAGCACCCGCGGCACCCGGTCCGGGGGGTCCAGGGTGAGGTGGCGCATGACACCGGTGAGTGCCGGCGTACCGACCGCGACGACGAGCTCCAGGGCGGGGAGCAGGTCGAGGAGGGCCGCCAGTGCCGGCCGGGCCTCGTCGAGGTCGCGGACCCGGGGCGGGCGGCGATGGCCGGCGCCGTCGTGCAGGGGCCAGGGGACGACGTTCCAGCGGACGTAGGCGGAGCGGTCGAGACCGGAGGCGGCGCGGGCGGCGCGGAGGGCCGCGGCCGTGGGGTCGGTGTTGTCCTCGGTGCTGAACCCCAGGTCGCCCGCCGCGACCGTGCGCGGGCCCGGCGTCTCCATGAGCACCAGGACGTGCGCCGTGGTGCCACCCCCGTCGGGGTCGAACCACGGGACGAAGCGATGGCCCTCGCCCTGGGTGCGCAGCGAGCGGGCCAGGTCGTTGAGCGGAGCCACGTGCGGCTCGTCGACGCGGGTACGCCGCACGCGGGCAGCCTCGTCCGCGGGGCTCGGCGACGGTGCCACCGCGCCACCGTAGCGACCGGCGGTGCGCCGCTGACAGCGTGGCCGACCTGCGCGTCGGTGCGGAGAGGGGGATCGACGGGCCCTGCCTCCCGCCCGCGGATTGCTGGACGGTGGTGCCACGGCACGATCCCGACCCACCGACCCAGGAGCACCCCATGGCCCGCACGCCCGACCTCCACGTTCCCGACCTCACCGGCAGGCGCGTCGTCCTGCCCGTGCGCTTCCGCGCCAGGGGCGAGGTCGCCGCATGAGGACCGCTTCCCCCGCGCGGGGGACGGACCGGTGGGCCCGGCGCCTGCTGCGCGTCGGACTGGTCGGCGCCGCGGCCTGCACCGTCGTCGTGGCCACCGCCAACGTGGTGGTGGCGGCCCGCGCGAGTGACCACGTGACCCGGGAGCTCGGCGCCGTCGAGCCGGCCCAGGTGGCGATCGTGCCGGGGTCGTTCGTGCACCCCGACGGCTCGCTGGGGCGGGTCGTGGGGGAGCGCGTCGCCGGGGCGGTCGCGCTGCACGAGGCGGGTGCGGTCGACAAGGTGCTGGTCTCGGGGGACAACGGCTCGCCGAACTACAACGAGCCCGCGCGATGCGCGACGCCGTGCTGGCGGCGGGCGTGCCCGCCGAGGACGTCTTCGTCGACTACGCCGGGTTCAGCACGTGGCACACCATGCGGCGTGCCCACGACGTGTTCGGCGTCGAGAGCGCGGTCGTCGTCACCCAGGACACCTACGCGGTGCGCGCCGTCGACCTCGGCACCGCGGCGGGGATCGAGGTCCAGGGGTACGTCGCCGGCGACGCCGGGCGGCACGTCCGGGAGACCCTGGCCCGGGTCCGCGGTCTGGGCGAGGCGACGTGGCGGCCATCGGTCACCGGCGGCCCCGCGATCCCGATCGACGGCGACGGACGTGCCTCGTGGTCGGAGGGCCCGTGAGGCGCCCTCCCCTGGGGCGCCGTTCCGTGAGGCGCCGTCCCGTGCTGGGGGCGGCGGTCGCTGCCGTCGTCGTGCTGGCGGGCTGCTCCGCCCAGGACGGTTCGGCGGGCGCCGGACGCACGCCGGGCGCCGAAGCGTCGTCGTACTCCCCGGGTGGGGCGGCCGGTGCCGCCGGACCGGGGGCGGAGGTGAGCCCCCCGGCCCCGGGGACCTCGGTCCTCGGCCTGGCGGAGCAGACGCACGAGGGCGACCGGCTGCGTCTCGGCGCCGTGCGGGAGCGGACGGCCGACGCGACGTCGTACGACGTCACCTACCGCAGCCGCAGCACGACGCCCGGTGGCGTCGTCGAGGGGTACACGATCTCGGGGGTGCTCGACGTGCCGCGGGGTGGGGGCCCGTTCCCGGCGGTGGTGCTGGCGCACGGCTACATCGACCCCGACGTCTACGTGCGGGGGCAGGGGATGACCCGGGAGCGCAGCCGCCTGGCGGCGCAGGGGTACGTCGCGCTCCACGTCGACTACCGCAGCCACGCCGAGTCCGACGACGACCCGGACCACCGCCGCGAGCTGCTCCTCGGCTACAGCGCAGACGTGGTCAACGCCGTCAAGGCCCTGCAGGCCTCCGACGACGTGCCGGTCGTGGACGACCGGATCGCGCTGCTCGGCCGCTCGATGGGCGGCGGGGTGGTGCTCAAGGCGCTCGTCGCCGAGCCCGGGCTGGTGCGGGCCGCGGCGCTCTGGGCGTCGGTGTCGTCGCTCGAGGCGGAGAACTTCGCGCAGTTCCGGGGCGACGCCCCCGCCGACGACCCCGAGGTGGCGGAGCTGGCTCGCCGAGGGGCGCTCCCTGCGGACGACCCGGCGTGGTGGGAGCAGAACTCGTCGCGCCCCTACCTCGACCGGATCACCGAGCCGGTCCTGGTGGTCCACGGCCGGCACGACGACCAGTGCCCGCCCCGGTGGGCGGACGCGACGCAGGACGCGCTGGTCGCCGCCGGCGTCGACTCCCGCCTGCGGTGGTACGACGACGCCCACGCCTTCGGGCCGGCGTTCGACGCCGCGATGGACGACACCGTCGCGTTCCTCCGGGAGCAGGGCGTCTGAGGGAGGCGGCCGGCCCCGGCACGCGTGGGTCGGTGCGGGCGACCGCCGTACGAGGCCGTCGGGTGGGCCACCTAGGCTGAGGTGTCGACCGAGCGAGGAGGTTCCGAGGTGGACGCAGTCCTCGACCTGGCCCGGTCGTCGCTCGGGTCGCCCTGGCTCTACGTGGCGGTGCTCCTGCTGGTCGTCGTCGACTGCTTCCTGCCTGCCGTGCCGAGCGACGAGGTGATCATCGCGGTCGCGGCGCTGACCGTCGCCTCCGGCGACCCGTGGGCCCTCCTGGTGCTGCTGGCGGTGGCGGTGGTCGGCGCGCTGATCGGCGACAGCATCGGCTTCGCCATCGGGGGCAGGCTGCCCCGCGAACGCCTGCGGGAGCATCGGCGGTTCGCGAAGTTCATCGAGGCCGCGGACCGGCAGTTCGCCCGCCGCGGCGCGCGCATCGTGGTGACGGCCCGCTTCCTGCCGGTGATCCGCATCGGCGTCAACCTCGTCGCCGGAGGTGCGCTGCGCTATCGGGTGTGGCTGCCGCTCGCCCTGAGCGCCTGCCTGCTGTGGGGGAGCTTCACGGTCGGCGTCGGCGCCGTGGCCGGGTTCGGGCTGAGCGACCAGCCCTGGCTGGCGATGGGCGTCGGGATGGTGCTGGGCCTCTGCGCGGGGGTCGCGATCGACAAGGTCGCCTCGGCGCGGGAACGACGGCGGAGCCCGGAGGACCTCGTGCCTGCCAGCGCACCCAGCCCGTGACGGCGCCCGCCGTACCCCTCAGACGAGGTTCCGCACCCGGTCGGTCAGCTCGTCGCGCACGGCCTGGGTGACCGCGTCCTGCACGGCCTCGTTGAGGGCCTCGGCGTCGTCGAGGTCGGACAGGACTGCCCGTACGTCGAGCTCGTCGACCGCGCGGGTCAGGACGTCCTCGGTGGGCAGCGCGTCGTCGACCACGGAGTCGGGCACGAGGCGGATCGCGCCTTTCACGAACCGGTTGAGGTCGGAGCCCTCGAGGGCCTCGTCGACCAGCGAGGAGGACGGGGGCAGCGCGTCCTCGTCGGCGAGCTCGCCCACCGCGGCGCGCAGCCCGTCGCGGACCGCGTCGACCTGCGCGTCGGTGGGCTCCTCCTGCTGGGCGAGCTCGAGGGTGAGCGCCTCGCGGCTGACGTCGAGGGTGCACGCCGCGTCGTCGATGCCGCGCAGCACGAGCTGCTCGGTGAGCCCCTCGATGCCGTCGGCCTGCGAGGTGACCGCGCGGTCGGCGCAGGCGTCGGCCGGGCGCAGCGGCGCGAAGTCGCCGCCGCCGGCCGCGACCTGGGCGCCGACGACGCCGGCCACCAGGGCCAGCGCCAGCCCGGGCAGCACCCCGGCGCGCAGCCCGGCGCTCACACGAGGCTCCTGCGCGCCCGGGACCGGCGCGCGGCACCCGCGGCGGCCGTGAGCCCGACGGAGAGCAGCGCCAGCGCCGCGAGGCCCGCGCCGACGAGGTAGGAGTCGCGGAACGCCAGCGACACCGACCGGTCGAGCTGGTCGTCGAGGCCGCGCTCGAGGTCGGCGACCGCGGCCTCGTCCTCGGCCCGTACGTCGAGCTCGGCGAACGCCCCGTCCAGCTCCGGCACCTGCCCGCGCTGGTCGGTGAGGTGGGAGCCGAGGGCCCGGGCGACGGAGATCTTGTCGTCGGGCTGCAGCGGCGCGTCGAGCACCAGCGCGGCGATGGCCTCGGTCGCGGGCTCCTCGGCGTCGAGGAGGTCGGCGGTGAAGACCGGCGTCAGCACCGCCAGCCCCACCACGACGCCGAGGTGGCGGGCGCTGATGGTCCAGGCGGCGTGCCGGGCGCGAGGGAGCCGGTCCTCCATGGCGCGGTGGGTGAGCTCGTCGACGCTGAGCCCGAGGCCGAGGCCGACGAGGGCCTGCGGGGCGACGGTCCACCACAGGTCGGCCGACGGCGGGAGCGCGAGACCGACGAGACCGCCGGCGACGAGCACGCAGCCCGCAGCCAGCTCGAGGTCGGGCGTGGTGCGCAGCAGCCGCGCCAGGGGTTGGGCCGCGAGCGCCGCGACGGGGATGACGGACACAGTGAGCGCGGCGGTGGCGGGCGAGTGGCGCCACCCCTCCACCAGCAGCAGCACGAGCAGGAAGAGCGCGGCGGTCAGCGCGGCGGAGAGCAGGGCGAGCGTGACGTTGTGGCCGATGACGGGCCGGTGGCTGACGGCCGGCTCCGGGACGGCCTGGCCCTGGTGCCGGGTGCGTACGGCGAGCGCCGCCGGCACCGCGAGCGCCGCGAACGGCACCTGGGCGATGAAGATCGCCTGCCACGAGATGGCCTCGGTCAGCAGGCCACCGGCGACGGGGCCCGCCGCCGTACCGACGACCCCGGCGGTGACCCAAGCCGCCACGCCGCGGCGCTCGCCGGAGCGGGCGACGAGCAGCTCCAGCGCCCCGACGAGCGCGAACGCCCCGCCGACCGCCTGCAGGCAGCGGGCCGCGATGAGCACCTCGATCGTGGGGGCGGCGGCGCACCACGCCGAGGCGCCGGCGAAGACGGCGATGCCGGCGGCGGCGAGGATGCGCGGGCGGACCCGCAACGGCCGCAGGGCGGCCGGTACGGCGAGCACCCCCAGCACGAGGTTGTAGGAGATGAGCACCCACGCGACCTCGGTGACCGACGCGTCGAGCTGCTCGAGCATCTCGGGTAGCGCGAGGGTGACGATCGCCGAGTCGGCCAGCACGAGCCCGACCGTTACGGTCAGCAGCAGGCCCACGAGTCGGTGCACCGGGTCATCGTCGCACCGGGGTGGGTGGGTAAGTGCGGTCGACTCTCGCGCCGTCCGGGTCAGTGTGCGTTCAGGCGGGTTCGGCGGCGGGATAGGGGTCGGCGAAGCGGTTGAGCGCGTCCAGGTAGCGTCCGCCGACCTCGATGCGCGTGATGTCGCGGTGACGCCAGCGCTCCGTCTCGGGTGCCCACACTCCGTCACGACCGACGAAGTGCAGCGTGAGCCGCTTCTTCCCGAGCTTGACGAGCCGGCCGATCGCGAGCGGCTCGTCGCGCAGCGTCTCCATGCGAATGGCGAAGATGTCCGCCTTGAAGGCGGCTGCGTTGAGCATGTCGATCAACCCGGCCTCGGGCGGGCACTCGAACGTGGCGACCGTCGAGCCGAGGCCGTTGATCGCTCGGTGGTGGTAAGGGTCGTCGTCGCGGAACCAGACGCGCGAGACGTCGCTGAGACGCAGCATCACGAGGTCGTCGAGGTGCACGCCGTCGGCGAGCTCGTGGAGGACCACCCAGTCGTCTGTCAGGGTGACGACGAACCCGTCCGTCATGGTGAGCTCGAAGTCGTCTCGGACCACCGTGGCGATCCGCCCGTCGGTCAACGAGCTCTCGAGCCGGCGGCGGATCTTGCTCTGCTTCATGGCCCCGAGTCTGTAGGACAGCTCGTCGCAGCGCTGCCCGTTATCGGTCCGGTACGGGTTTGCTCGTCACAGATATTCCGCAGCCAAGCCGTGTCGAGACCAGCGGGTTCGAACGAACTTCAACGGCTGCGGACCTGCATCCCGTCCGCGTGATCCAGGTACATGGCCGACGGCGGAGAAGGCGAGTCCCAGACTGCTGCGTACGCCGCGCTGACAACGGGCCAGAGTTGCTCTCGACCGTCCTCGACGGACTCGATCTGTCGCGCGAGAGGTCCGAGGACGATGAACTCGTGGGGGATGACCCGGCCGGCGGTGTCGGCCCGGCCCTCGGGGTCGGGAAACCGAAGCGCCACGTTGGTTCCCTCGCGACGCCACGCCTCAGACTGATCGCGAAGAGCACCGAACGTACGTTCGTACATGGGCAGCGGGTCGCTCAGACCGGCGTCGAGCAAGAAGCGAAACACCCAGGATCGTCCCCGCGTCGCCCAGATGAGACGGGTGACGTGGGCGGACTGATCGCTCACTTTGCCTTCCGGATCACGTTGTCTGCGACACCCTGCTCGAGGTCGAGCTTGAGTTGGGTGAGCATGGCGCGCAGGTAGTCGTGCTGGGCGCGTGCTTGCTCGTTCATCTCACGCAACTTCGGCCCAGCGAGTTCCACGGCTTCGACCAGGATCGGGCCGAGCTTGGCGGCAACCTTCGTGGCCCTGCCGGCCTTGGGAAGTCTCGCGAGAGCCTTCTCCACCAGCACGAACCTTCCCCCGGTCAGTCCCGCTGCCAACAGTTCGGCGCCGTCGGCGAGCGAGTCGAGGACCTTCATGGGAATGGTGAGCCTCGACTGCCACTGGACGCGGCGCTCGAGCGGCAGCAGCGAAGCGACGGGGAGGACGAGGTCGACGCCGACGCGCCGGGTGAGGTCGATCTCGACAGGAGAACCGGCGTCGGCCGTCAGCTCGAACTTCGCGGACGAGAGCAGCATGAAGTCATCGCCGATCGCAAGTGCGTCGGGTGTGTCAATCAACTGCTGGAGCGTCGTCCGAAGGTTCTCGACGTCTTCGGCCGCCTTGAGGATGACCAGATCGCGGAAGGCGTGCACGTCGATCTCCGGGAGCAGATCGGCCTTGGACAGGGAGAGGATCCAGATGCGCGGAAACTCGACCAGTCGCCCCTCGCCGGCCAGCAGCTCGTCCTTGAGCCTCAGCAGGTTCTGTCGGAAGTTGCCGAGCACCGACTTGAGGTAGCGCTCTTCCTGCCCGCGATAGTCGAGCAACTTCTGCCCGTCGATGAGCAGGAGGGCCACGTCGGACTTCAGGAGCGATCGGAACGTGTCCGTCCGGCGGTTCCGCTCCTCGTCGCTTGAGGGCTCGTCCTGGAACCAGTCACCTGGGTAGTCGTGCCACGCCAGCCGGAGGACGTCGAAGGGCCGCTTCTTGGCGGTGTCCAGGTCCGCGCCGCGGAGCTTCAACGAGAAGTAGTAGGTGGTATTGGCAAAACGAGTAGCCATGGGGGCGGTCCCGTTGTCCCGCATGCCGAGGTAGTTCTGGTAGAGCCGGTTTCCCTGGCCAGTGTCGTCTGCAATGAGGTCCCAGAGCTCGTTCTTGTAAGACCCCTCCTGGGTGGGCCCGAAGAAGGAAGAGACGAGCACTGTCTTGCCCGAGCCGCTCTCGCCGAACACTGCGACGTGTTGTTCCCGAATCCGGGGGTACTTCGCCATGTACGGAACCTAGCGCGGTGCGCCGACAGGGGTCGTGGGTTCGGGCATCCCGGTTGAGGTCCGCCGGTCCGCGCGGGCTCCGGCGCTTCCACCGCCTTTTCGAGCGGGGTCTGCTGGTGGGGATGATGCGGTCAGGCCGCGGCGTTCACCACGTCATGACCCAGCGCCCGCACCTCATCCCCGACGAGACCCACCCCATCACCGTCACGCCCACGGAGGGCCGGGTCGTGGTCACGCGCCACGGCCGCGTCATCGCCGAGACCGACAGCGCGCTGACTCTGCAGGAGGCGAGCTACCCGGCGGCGCAGTACGTCCCGCTCGCCGACGTCGACGCGTCGGTCCTCGAGCGGACGAGCCACGCGACGTACTGCCCCTACAAGGGCGAGGCCGGCTACTTCTCGCTCGTCGACGGTGACGACCGCGCGGAGAACGCGGTCTGGGGGTACGACGCGCCGTACGACGCCGTCGCACCCATCGCCGGCCACGTCGCGTTCTACCCGAACCAGGTGGAGATCAGCGTCGGCTGACCTGCGTGGTCACGCCCAGCGGGTCGCCGCCGACGCCGGCGTGCTGGTGAGCACCCGCACCGCCATCGACGTCGTCGCCTCGACGTTGAGGAACCCCACCACACGGCTGACCCGATCGACGTCGAGCGGCAGCAGCCCCGGCGTACCGGGCACGTCCGGCGTCAGCCCCAGGTCGAGGTCGTCGTGGCCGCGCATCATCGACACGTTGAAGTCGTAGCGCTCCCGGGCTCCTGACGCGGTGAGGTGCCGGACGACGCGCGTGCCCAGGCGGGGGCTCCCGTTGTCCACCGCCCACGAGTCGAGGGCCGCAGCGACCGTGCTGCCGTCGCCGTGCTCGACGTCGGCCCACACGGCCTGCATGGAGCCGGCCGCCTCCAGGAGGATGGCGGCGGTCTTCTCGCCGATCCCCGGTACGCCGGGGAGGTTGTCGCTGGCGTCGCCGCGCAGCGCGGCGTACGCGAGGTAGTTCTCGGCCGCGACGCCGTACATCGCGTGCAGCCGCCGCGGGTCGAGCAGCGGCGAGCCGTTGATGCCGCCGTCGATCAGCCGCAGCACCTTCGTGTGGTCGCTGATGTGGGCGAACGTGTCGCGGTCGGACGTGATGATGACGCAGTCCCACCCGTGCCGACCGGCCCACGCGGCCCCCGAGGCGCTGACGTCGTCGGCCTCGAGCCCGGGCGGGGTGAGCGTCGCCAAGCCGAGCGCGTCGAGCAGAGCGCCCGCCCGCTCGAGCTGCCCGATCAGCTCGGGGTGCTTCTCGGCACGGCCGGCCTTGTACGCCGGGTACGCGTCGCGCCGCACGGACGCGGTCCGGTCGTCCAGGCCGAAGAGCACCGCGTCCGGCGCGAACCGGTCGATGGACTCGATGATCTGGCGCAGCATCCCGTGCAGCGCCCAGACCGGTCGGCCCGCACGGTCGAGCGCCCGGGTGTGGGCACGCGCGTGGTGGTTGCGGTGCAGCAGCGACGGCGCGTCGACGACGAGGAGGAGCTTGCGGGGGGTGTCGTCGGTCGGGCTCATCGGGTGGCCATCGTAGGCCGCGCCCGTCAGTCGCGTCGCCGCCCGCGGATCGTCTCCAACGGACGGCGCGGCAGCTTCGGCAGCTGCGTGGCCCGCCCGTGGAGGGCGAGCAGCAGGGTGGCCACCGTCGTCTCCTGCTCGGCGGTGCGCTCGAAGGTCGTGAGGTTGATCGGCGCCTTGAACCGCGTGCGGGTCACCGACTTGGCGTAGGTGAACTCCCGCAGCCCGTCCGGCCCGTGGATGCGACCGAAACCGGAGTCGCCGACACCGCCGAACGGCAGGGAGGGGACGCCGGCGAACGAGATCACCGAGTTGATCGATGTCATCCCCGTGCGGAGTCGCCGCGCCAGGTCCTCCCCGTTCCCGCCGGTGAAGATCGCCGAGCCGAGCCCGTACTTCCCCGCGTTGGTCAGCTCGACCGCCTCGTCCATGTCGCGCACCTTGCGCACGGTGACGGTCGGCCCGAACGTCTCCTCGGTGACCGCCTCGCTGTCCTCGGGCACATCGACGAGGACGGTCGGCTGCACGAACCGGTCGCCCACCGCGTCGGATCCGCCGACCACTGCCCGCCCACCGCGGGCGAGCGCGTCGGCGACGTGGCGGCGTACGACGTCGAGCTGGCCGGGCATGGTCATCGGGCCGATCTTGGCGTCGACGTCGACACCGGCGTGGACGGTCCGGGCGCGCTCGGCGAGCAGGGCGACGAACCGGTCGTGCACCCGCTCGTGGACGTAGATGCGCTCGACGCCGGCGCAGGTCTGGCCGGCGTTGGCGAAGGCGCCCCAGGCGGCGGCGTCCGCAGCGGCGTCGAGGTCGGCGTCCTCGTCGACGAGCAGCGCGTCCTTGCCGCCCGCCTCGACCACCACGGGGGTGAGCGTCTCGGCGCAGGCCGCCATCACGCGCTTGCCGGTGGCGGTCGAGCCGGTGAAGGCGACCTTGTCGACGCCGGCCCGGCACAGCGCGGCCCCGGTCTCGCCGAGGCCGGTGACGACCTGCAGCAGGTCGTGGTCGGGGACGACCTCGCGCAGGCTGTCGGCGAGCCACAGACCGACGCCGGGGGTCAGCTCGCTGGGCTTGAACACGACGGTGTTGCCCGCGGCCAGCGCGTAGGCGATCGATCCCATCGGGGTGAAGACGGGGTAGTTCCACGGGCCGATGACGCCGACGACGCCCAGGGGGAGGTACTCCACCGACGCCGCCTGGTTCGCGAGCAGCAGGCCGGGCGAGACGCGCTTGCGACCGAGGACCTTCTCGGCGTGCGACCCGGCCCAGGCGAGGTGGTCGATCGTGAGGGCGCACTCGAGCTGGGCGTCGCCGTGCGGCTTGCCCGTCTCCTGGTGCACGGCGTCGCACAGCTGCGCGAGCCGGCGCGTGAGGACGGCCCGCCACTGGGTGAGCACCTCGCGGCGGCCGGCGAAGCCGAGGTCGGCCCACCAGCCGGCGGACTCCCGGGCCCGCGCGACGGCCGCACGGACGTCGGCCTCGTCGTGGACGGGGTGGACGCCCACCACGTCGCCGGTGGCGGGGTTGATCGACTCGAACGTCGGCCGCTCGCTCGCAGCGGCGGCCGGATTCGGGGGAGTGGTCGTGGTGGTCATCGTTCAGGCCTTTCCGCGCAGGAGGTCGGCGGCACGCTCGCCGATCATGATGGAAGCGGCGTTGGTGTTGCCGCGGGTCACCATCGGCATCACGCTGGCGTCGGCGACGCGCAGCCCGTCGACCCCGCGCACCCGCAGCTGCGGGTCGACGACCGAGCGCTCGTCACCGCCCATCGCGCAGGTGCCGACCGGGTGGTAGAGCGTCTGGGTGTAGCTGCGCAGGTGCTCGACGATCTGCGCGTCGGTCGGGTCGTCGCCCCAGGACTCCATCGTCGGCAGCCCGGGCCCGGCCACGTGCTCTGCCAGCGGACCGGTCGCGACGGTCTCGAGCATCCGGCGTACGCCGGCGGTCATCGCGTCGAGGTCGGCCTGGTCGTCGAAGTAGCCCGGGTCGATCTCCGGGTGCCAGCGCGGGTCGGTGGAGCGCAGCCGCAGCGCGCCGCGGCTCTCGACCGAGACCAGCGTCGGCGCGACGGTGACGCTGCGGGCGGTCGCCTCGTGGAACCCGTTGTCGTAGAAGCCGGTCGGCGCGACGTGGACCTGCAGGTCGGGCGCGGCCAGGCTGTCGCGGGTGCGCCAGAAGCCGCCGCCCTCGCCGACGTTCGAGGTGAGCGGCCCGGTGCCGGTCGCCTTGGCGCGCGCGAACTGCACCAGGTTGTTGTGGTCGAGCAGGTCGGTGGTGTCGCGCGTGTGGAAGACGAGCGGCACGGCCGGGTGGTCGTGCAGGTTCTGGCCGACGCCGGGCAGGTCGACGGCGACATCCACGCCGATCTCGGTCAGGTGCGTGCCCGGACCGATGCCGGAGAGCAGGAGCAGCTGGGGCGAGTTGATGGCGCCGCCGGCGAGGACGACCTCGCCCTCGACGTACGCCGTGCGGCTGCCGGCGCCGTGCTGGTAGGCGACGCCCACGGCCCGGCCACCCTCCAGGACGACCCGCTCGGCGAGCGCGCCGGTGCGGATCGTGAGGTTGGGCCGGCTCGCGGCGGGCTCGAGGTACGCCTTCGCGGTGGACCAGCGCCGCCCCTTGCGGCAGGTGACCTGGTAGAGCCCCGCGCCCTCCTGCTCGGCGCCGTTGAAGTCGTCGGTGGGCTTGAACCCGGCGGCCACGGCCGACTCGACCCAGGAGGTGGTCAGCGGGTGGGTGTAACGCCGATCCTCGACGTGCAGCGGGCCGTCCTGCCCGTGGTACGGCCCGCCGAGGCGCGTGTTGGCCTCCGAGCGGATGAAGTACGGCAGGACGTCGTCGTACCCCCACCCGGTCGCCCCGTAGGCGTCGCGCCAGGTGTCGAAGTCCGCGCGGTTGCCGCGGATGTAGATCATCGCGTTCATCGACGAGCAGCCGCCGAGGGCCTTCATGCGGGGCCAGTACGCACGCCGCCCCTCCAGCTGCTTCTGCTCGCTGGTCTGGTAGTTCCAGTCCCACCGCGTCTTGAAGAGGTTCGGGAACGCCGCCGGGATGCTGATCTCGTCCGCGTCGGCGGGGCCGCCGGCCTCGAGCAGGAGGACCGAGACCGACGGGTCCTCGGTCAGGCGGGCGGCGAGCGCGGCGCCGGCGCTGCCGGCTCCGACCACCACGTGGGTGAAGACTTCCCGGTCCGGCACGACGTCCTCCTCGGCTCGTGGGCGCTACCGCAGGTGTCGGCGGCGCCCGAGAGCACACTAGGGGTCTTTGTGACGTGGGGCACTAGGTGAGCGCAGCGGAAAGTCCGCGGAGTTCGCGCTTATCGTCGTCGGTGGGTGGGGGCTCGACGGTGGGGACTCCCGGCCCCACGCCGTGTCGACGAACCACGTGCCGACGCCAAGAGGCCGCCGCTGACGCTCGACCGGAACGGCGCCGCACCGCGCGGCGCCCGCGGTCGATCGGCGTACGGGATCCGGTCGAGAGTCGGCTCCGCACGTGCCCGCTCCTCGAGACACCGGAGCCGAAGCAGCCCGGTACGACGCACGCCCCCGGTCACCGCAGCGGTGACCGGGGGCGTCGCGACAGACGTCGGAGCGAACTCAGATGTCGTAGTACAGCTCGAACTCGTGCGGGTGCGGGCGCAGCTGCACGGGGGCGATCTCGTGGGTGCGCTTGTAGTCGACCCAGGTCTCGATGAGGTCGGGCGTGAAGACGCCGCCCTGGCTCAGGTACTCGTTGTCGGCCTCGAGGGCGTCGAGCACCGCACCCAGCGACGTGGGCACCTGGTCGATCTCGGCCATCTCGTCCGGCGGCAGCTCGTAGATGTCCTTGTCGATCGGAGCGGCGGGCTCGATCTTGTTCTTGATGCCGTCGATGCCGGCGAGCATCAGGGCCGAGAACGCGAGGTACGGGTTCGCCGACGGGTCGGGGAAGCGCGTCTCGATGCGCTTGGCCTTCGGGTTGCTGCCCGTGATCGGGATGCGGACCGAGGCGGAGCGGTTGCGCGAGGAGTAGACCAGCGAGATCGGCGCCTCGAAGCCCGGCACCAGGCGGTGGAACGAGTTCACCGTCGGGTTCGTGAAGGCGAGCAGCGACGGGGCGTGCTTCAGGATGCCGCCGATGTACCAGCGCGCGAGGTCGGAGAGACCGCCGTACCCGGACTCGTCGTAGAAGAGCGGCGAGCCGTCTTTCCACAGCGACTGGTGCACGTGCATGCCCGAGCCGTTGTCACCGAAGATCGGCTTCGGCATGAAGGTGACCGACTTGCCCTGGGCCCACGCGGTGTTCTTGATGATGTACTTGAACTTCATCACGTCGTCCGCGGCCTTGAGCAGCGTGTCGAAGCGGTAGTTGATCTCCGCCTGACCCGCGGTGCCGACCTCGTGGTGCGCGCGCTCGACCTGCAGGCCGACGCCCTCCAGGTTCTTCACCATGTCGTCGCGCAGGTCCGTGTAGTGGTCGTACGGCGCGACGGGGAAGTAGCCACCCTTGAGGCGGGTCTTGTAGCCGAGGTTGTCGCCCTCCTTGCCCGAGTTCCACCAGCCCTCGACGGAGTCGATGTGGTAGTAGCTCTCGTTGACACCCGTGGAGTAGCGCACGTTGTCGAAGATGTAGAACTCGGCCTCGGGGGCGAAGAACGCGGTGTCCGCGATGCCCGTCGTCTCGAGGTACGCCAGCGCCTTCTTCGCGATGTTGCGCGGGTCGCGGGAGTAGGGCTCGCCCGTGATCGGGTCGTGGATGAAGAAGTTGATGACCAGCGTCTTCGCGGTGCGGAACGGGTCGATGTACGCCGTGGACGGGTCCGGGAACAGGGACATGTCCGACTCGTTGATGGCCTGGAAGCCACGGATCGACGAACCGTCGAAGCCGAGCCCGTCGTCGAAGACCGACTGGTCGAACGACGACACGGGGACCGTGAAGTGCTGCATGATGCCGGGCAGGTCGCAGAACCGGACGTCGATCATCTCGACGCCCTCGTCCTTGATGTACTTCAGCAGCTCTTCGCTGTTGGCGAACATTCGTCCTCCTTGGCGGGACGCACCGGGGCGCCACGCTCGTACGGGTGATCCGCCCGGCGCAACCGCGGGCCGGGCGAGTGCTCTGCAACGTATGCAGGAGCGGTTTCGCAACGGTCACCCGATTGTTTCACGCGTGTAACAGTGTGGTGCCCGAGGGGCCTGTCGGGCCGCTCCGATAGCCTTGCCGACCGTGCCGCACACCCAGCAGGAGACCGCCTCGTGGGCCCGCCGTGTGGGGGCCCTCATCGTCGACTGGTTCACCTGCATGTTCGTCGTCATCGCGTTCGTCGGCCCCGCGCGCTACTTCCCGTCCGAGGGCGACGTCACCACCGGCATCCCGCCGTCGGTGCTGACGTTGCTGCTCTTCGTTGCCGAGACGACCATCCTCGTCTGCCTCGCCGGCGGCTCCTTCGGCCAGCTCGCGACCCGCCTCCGCGTGGTCCGGTACGACGGACGCCCCGGCACCCTGGACCCCTTCCGGTCGCTGGCGCGCGCCGTGCTCATCGCCCTCGTGATCCCGCCGCTGGTCTTCCGGCCCGACGGGCGCGGGCTGCACGACCTGGCGGTCGGGTCGGCCGTCGTACCGCTCGCGCCGCGACGCTGACGAGAACCGCGCGCGTCGAACCGTTTTAGCCGCACGGCACCCGGGGAGGGTGACGTCCGGTCGGCTCCGTGCCGGCCGTACCTGCACCCACCCGAGAGGAACCCATGTCGCGCCTCAACGTACGACGCGCCGTCGCCGCCACGTCCCTGAGCGTCCTCGCCGTCAGCGGCCTGGCCGCCTGCGGCTCCGACGACTCCGACAACGCCGACAACGGCACCGACAGCAGCCAGTCCGGCGACTCCGGCGACTCCGACGACTCGGGTGACTCCGGCGACGCCGTCGACGACTCGCGCTTCGGCGTCGCCGAGGGCGAGGAGGTCGCGGTCGAGGAGTTCGCCGCCGCGTACGGCGACGCCATCGACCAGATGGACACGGCCGCGGTGACCATGGAGACCACCACCGGCAGCACGACCAGCTCCCTCGAGGGCGTCGTCGCGTTCGACGCCGAGAGCCCGGAGATGGAGCTGGAGGGCGAGTTCGCCCCCGGCATGAGCGGCACCATGATCCTGGTGGACAACGTCATGTACATCCCCGCCGACGCCACCGGCAGCCAGTACGTCTCGCTCGACCTCGGTGCCGCGGGCAACCCGCTCGGCCAGTCCTTCAAGGCGGCGTACGACGGCGAGTCGGCGCAGGAGCTGTTCGAGACCGCCGCCACCGGCGTCGTGAGCCAGGGCGAGGAGGAGGTCGACGGCTCGACGGTCGACACCTACGAGGTCACCATCGACGCCGTCGCCTCGCTCGAGGCCCTCGGCCTGGGCGACCTCGCCGCGGCGGGCGGGTCCGACCTGCCCGAGGAGTTCACGTACGTGGTCGGCTTCGACGAGGACGGCAACGTCGTGCGCTACGACCAGACGATCCCGTCGATCGGCGCGCAGCCCGGGTTGACGCAGTCGATCACCTACTCGAACTTCGGTGTCGAGGTCGACGTCGAGGCCCCGGACCCGAGCACGGTGACGGATGGCGCCGACCTGTTCGGCGGCGGCATCCCCGACAGCTCGGGCGGCTCGAGCGGCTCGAACGGCTGAGTCCCGCCGTACTTGCTGGGGCACCCGAACCCCGGCACCACGCACAGAGGGCCCCGGCCGGATCGCTCCGGTCGGGGCCCTCTCTCGTGTGGGGGAGCGCGGGTCAGCGACCGCGCATGTTCTGGCGCATGCCCTTCATGTTCGTCGGCACCGGGCCCTTCGGCAGCGGCACCGCGGAGCGGGTCGCGTCGAAGGCCTTGAGGCGGTTCACCACGTCGGTCATCTCCGCGGGGCGGATCGCCTTCGGCAGCTTCTGCAGGTGCTTCACGAGCTTCGGCAGGGGCACCTGGCCCTCACCGCGACCGACGATCACCTCGGTGATCGGGGCACCGGCGGCGACGCGCTCGTGCTTGCGGCGCTCCGACGTCATCAGCGGGCGGAGCCGGTTGGGGTTGCCCTCGCCGATGAGCACGATGCCCTGGCGGCCGACGGCGCGGTGCACGACGTCCTGCTGCTTGTTGAACGCGATGACGGGGGCCGAGACCCAGCCGCGGCGCAGCATCTGCAGCGCGGCGGCCGCGGCACCCTTCTGGTCCTCGATCTGGGTGTACATCGAGTGCTGGGCGCGGCGGCCGAAGACGATGAGGGTCGCGAGCGAGCCGAAGAGCAGCGCCCCGGGGATCGCGAAGACCAGGTCGGGACCCGGCAGGAACCAGAAGAGCGCGAAGCCGACGGCCGCCGCGACGACGAAGACGCCGAGCAGGATCAGACCGAGCTTCGGATCGCCCTTCTTGGCCATCCGGTAGGTCTCGGCGATCTGCGCCCGGCGCTTCTTCTTCGGCGGGGCCGGCATCTTGGTCGACATCTCGGTGGTGCCTTCTTCGTCTCGTTCGGCCGGAGGTGGTCCGGGTCGGGGCGGGGCTGCGGTGGGGCTGCGGTGCGGGGGGTCAGACGGCGGCCGGCGCGGCGCCGACGTCGATCGTGACCTCGCCCCCGCGGGCCTCGACGGCCTGACGGTACAGGCGACCGGCGCGGTACGACGAGCGGACCAGCGGCCCGGACAGGGCACCGGCGAAGCCGATCTCCATCGCCTCGGCCTGCAGCTCGACGAACTCCTCGGGCTTGACCCAGCGCTCCACGGGGTGGTGGCGCAGCGAGGGCCGCAGGTACTGCGTGATGGTGATGAGGTCGCAGCCGGCCTCGTGCAGGTCGCGCAGCGCCTGGCTGACCTCCTCGCGGGTCTCGCCCATGCCGAGGATGAGATTGGACTTTGTGACCAGGCCGAACGCGCGGGCCTGGGTGAGCACGTCGAGGGAGCGCTCGTAGCGGAACGCGGGACGGATGCGCTTGAAGATGCGCGGCACCGTCTCGACGTTGTGCGCGAGCACCTCGGGGCGGGACTCGAAGACCTCGGCCAGCAGGTCGGGCTCGCCGTTGAAGTCGGGGATGAGGTTCTCGACGCCCGTGCCGGGGTTGAGCTCGTGGATGGCGCGCACGGTCTCGGCGTACAGCCACGCGCCGCCGTCGGGCAGGTCGTCGCGGGCGACACCGGTGATGGTCGCGTAGCGCAGCTGCATCGACTGCACGGACTCCGCGACGCGGCGCGGCTCGTCGCGGTCGAGCGCCTGCGGCTTGCCGGTGTCGATCTGGCAGAAGTCGCAGCGGCGGGTGCACTGGTCGCCGCCGATGAGGAACGTGGCCTCGCGGTCCTCCCAGCACTCGAAGATGTTGGGACAACCCGCTTCCTGGCACACGGTGTGCAGGCCCTCGGACTTCACGAGGTGCTGCAGCGCCTTGTACTCCGGGCCCATCTTCGCCCGGGTCTTGATCCACTCCGGCTTGCGCTCGATCGGGGTCTCCGAGTTGCGCACCTCGAGGCGGAGGAGCTTGCGTCCGTCGGCGGCTGGCGTCTGGGTCACCCCTTCACTCTACGCCTGCTCACCCCGCCCTCCCCGGGCGCGTCCCGGCGCCGGTGACGCACCCGCGGAGGGCACGGGGGTGCACCGTCCGGCCCGGGGTACAGGCGCCCCGGGAGCAGCGTCGACCGGGAGGGGGAGCCGTGGTCACGGACGCGCCGTACGACGTCGCACGACCCGCGGTCGGGCGCGACCCGACGTACTGGTCCACCTTCCTGCTCGGCGCCGCCGTGATGGCCGCGCTCGACGAGATCGTCTTCCACCAGATGCTCGGCTGGCACCACTTCTACGACGCCGCCTCGCTGCGGATCGGGCTGCTCTCCGACGGCCTGCTGCACGCGGCCGAGCTCGTCGCGCTCGTGGCCGGCGGCTTCCTCCTGGCCGACGCGCGCCGGCGCGGACTCGCTGTCCGCGCGGTCGCCGCAGCCGGGTTCGTGACGGGTCTCGGCGCCTTCCAGCTCTGGGACGGCGTGGTCGACCACAAGGTGCTGCGGCTGCACCAGGTGCGCTACGGGGTCGACCTGCTGCCGTACGACGCGGCCTGGATCGGCGCGGGCCTGCTGGCCCTCGCGGTGGGCCTCGTACTCACGGTGCGCGTGGCACGCCGTCGCCGCTCCGAGGCGTGATCGTGGTGGACCACGGCGGGCACGGGGGTCACGGTGACGGGGGAGCGGGCGACCTCCTCGGCCCGCTGCTCGCCGGGACGGGGCTCGTGCTGCTGCTCGCTGCCGGCGCCGCGTACGTCGGGGCCGCGTGCGTCGTACGCCGGCGCGGCGGGCGGGGGTGGCCGGCGTACCGGGTCGGGTTGGCCGTGCTCGGTCTCGGGTGCGTCGCGGCGGCGCTGGTCGGCCCGCTCGCGGCCTGGTCGCACGCCGGCTTCACGGGCCACATGGCGGCCCACCTGCTGGTGGGGATGGTCGCGCCCCTGCTGCTCGTCGCGGCGGCGCCGGTGACGTTGGCGCTGCGGGTGCTGCCCGTAGGTGCTGCCCGGCGGCTCACCCGTGTGCTGGGCGGCCGGGTGGTGCGGGGCCTCGGCCACCCGGTCGCGGCGGCGGTGCTCAACGTCGGCTCGCTGTGGGTGCTCTACGCGACGCCGCTGGCGGGCGTGATGCTGCACGACCCGGTGGTGCACCACCTGCTGCTGGCGCACTTCCTCGTCGCGGGCTACCTGCTGACCGCGGCACTGGTGGGGGTCGACCCCGCGCCGCACCGCCCCGGCACGGGGGTGCGCCTCGTCGTGCTCGTGCTGGCGGCGGCCGGGCACGCGGTGCTGGCGAAGCACCTGTGGGCGCACCCGCCGGCCGGCGTCGAGGTCGCGGAGGCCCGCTCGGGCGCGCTGCTCATGTACTACGGCGGCGACGTCGTCGAGCTCGCGCTCGCGGCGCTCCTGCTCGCGCAGTGGTACGCCGCCGCGCCCGCCCGCCGCGCCTCCGCGGGCCGAGCGGTGGCGACGCGGGGGCTCAGCGGCCGCCGGGCGTGACGAGGGTGATGCGCGGCGGCTCGGGGCGCGCCTCGTAGTCGGGGGTCGCGTCGTACGGCTCCCAGGCCAGCAGCCGCCGCAGGTGGTGCTCGACGAGGGGGAGCACCTCGGTGATCGGCACGTCGCGCCCCAGCTCGGCCGAGAGCGAGGTGACGCCGGCGTCGGTGATGCCGCAGGGGGTGAAGCGGGAGTACCAGTCGAGGTCGACGTCGCAGTTGAGGGCGAAGCCGTGCATCGTCACCCCGCGGGAGACCCGGATGCCGATGGCGGCGATCTTGCGCTCGGGGCCGCGGTCGTCCGCCTGCAGCCACACGCCGCTCCGGCCCGGCACGCGCGCGGTGGACACGCCGAGGTCGCGGCACACGGCGATGAGGGCCTCCTCGACGCGCCGCACGTAGTCCACGACCAGCACGTGGTCGGGCAGGCGGACCACGGGGTAGCCGACGAGCTGGCCCGGGCCGTGGAACGTGATCTTGCCGCCCCGGTCGACGTCGATGACCTCCGCGCCGCCGGGGTCGAGCGGACGCTCGTGGGGGTCGGTGCGCTTGCCGCAGGTGAAGACCGGCGGGTGCTGGAGGAGGAGGACGGTGCCCGCGGGCCCGTCGCCCGGATCGCCGACCGGGGCGGAGGCGACCTCCTCGTGCACGGCACGCTGCAACGCCCACGCCTCGCGGTAGTCGATCCCGACCTCGCCCGGGCCGAGCCCGTGCGTGCGCACCACCAGAGCCATGGCGTCGAGCCTACGCCCGCCGCGCGCCGGGCCTGTGGACGGGCGCGAGCACGCACGCGCCGACCGCGGCACAGTGGTCGGGTGGTCACGGGACGGGCAGGCGCGGCGCCGGGGGGACGGGCGCGTGCGGGGGCGGCGCGGCACCGCCGTGCCCCGGCGGTGGGCGGGGACACGGGGGTGCCCCGCGCGCTGCTGGTCGCGGCGGTCGCGACCCTGCTCGCGCCGCTGGTGCTCGTCGCCTGGGTGGTCGCCGACGTCACGGGCCCCTCCGGGGCGTCGGGCGCCACCCGGTCCTCCGCACCGACGGCGCCGCCCGTGCCCGCCGCCGTCGCCGTCGTGCGGGGCTGGGACGAGCGCCGCTCGGCCGCGCTGGCCGACGGCGACGCCGACGCACTGCGGTCGCTGTTCGCGCCCGGTCCGCGGGGCGACACGCTGGCGGCGGCGGACCTCGCGCTGCTCGCGGCGTACGACGCCCGCGGCCTGCGCGTGGTCGGTCTGGGCTTCCAGCTCGTGGACGTCGACGTGGTCACCGCGGCGGCCGGTACGGCGACCCGCCCCGCCACCCTCCTCGTCGCCGTGCGCGACCGGATGCCGCGGGCGGCGGTCGCCCGGGGCGACGTGGTGGTCGCGCACCTGCCGGCGCGGGCCGAGGCTCGCCGCGTGCTGCGGTTCGAGCGCCACGGCGACGACTGGCTGCTGGCCGGGTCGGCCGTAGCGCCCCCCTGACGCCCCCCTGACGCGTGGGGTCAGGCGGAGGGGGCGAGCGCCGTGGCGAGGACGTCGCGGACGTCCTCGTCGTGGAACACGTAGCCCGCGTCGAGCAGCGCCGCCGGGCGCGCGCGCACCGAGCCCAGCACCTCCGGCGCCATCCGGCCGGCGCCGGCGCGGATCAGCGGGGAGGGCACCTTGAGGAACGCCGGCCGGCGCACCAGGTCCGCCAGCGCGCGGGTGAACTCGGCGTTCGTCGGCACGTCGGGGCAGCAGAGGTTCACGGGTCCCGCGACGTCGTGCTCGGCGACGAAGACGACGCCGTCGACCCAGTCGCGCAGCGAGATGACCGGGAAGTACTGCCGACCGTCCCCGAGCTTGGCCGCGCCGCCCAGGCGGAACAGCGGCAGCAGCAGGTTCAGCGGCGCGCTGGCCCGGTCGAGCACGGGGGCGGTGCGCAGCACGGCGACGCGGGCGCCGGCCTCGGCGGCGGGGGTCGTGGCGGCCTGCCACTCGCGGGTGACGGTGGTGAGCAGGGCGTCGCCGCGCGAGTCGCCCGACTCGGTGAGCACCGGGTCGCCGGCGTCGCGGTGGTCGCCGTAGTAGGAGATGCCGTTGCCGGCGAGGAAGGCCGGCGGGCGGTCGGCGGCCGCGATGGTCCGGGCGAGCAGCGCGGTCGTGGTGACCCGGCTGCGGCGCAGCTCGGTGGCCCACTTCCCCGAGTGCGGGTTGCCCATGGTGGGCGAGCCGGCCAGGTTGACCACGGCATCGGCGGAGCCGACGAGACCGGCGTCGACCACACCCGCGTAGGGGTCCCACCGCGAGGTGTCCGCGGACGTGGAGTCGCGCCGTACCAGCCGGGTCACGTCGTGCCCGCGACCCCGCAGCGCCCGGACGAGGGCCTGGCCCAGGAAGCCGGACGAGCCGGCGACGACGACGTGCATGACGGACCTCCGAGGTGCCGGGACGGGGACGGCCCCGCCCACAGTAGGGCGGGGCCGTCTACGGGCCGTGCGGGTCAGCGGCGCGGGGCCGCGGACCGGTGGTGCTCAGACCTCGAACTGACCGGCCTCGAGGCGCTGCTTCACGTCCTGCAGGAAGCGGCCGGCGTCGGCGCCGTCGACCAGGCGGTGGTCGTAGGTCAGCGCCAGGTACACCATGTGGCGCACCGCGATCGTCTCGCCCAGGTTCGGGTCGTCGATGACGACCGGACGCTTGACGACGGCACCCGGGCCCAGGATCGCGACCTGCGGCGCGTTGATGATCGGCGTGTCCCACAGGGCGCCGACGCTGCCGAGGTTCGTGATCGTGAACGTGCCGCCCGACAGGTCGTCGGGGCCGATCTTGTTGGTGCGGGTGCGCTGCGCGACGTCGGCGATCTTCTTGGCCAGGCCGGAGATCGACAGGTCGCCGGCGTCCTTGACGACGGGCGTGATGAGGCCCTTCGGGGTGTCGACCGCGAACGACAGGTTCTCGCGGTCGTGGTAGGTCACCTCGTCGCCCTCGATCGACGCGTTGAGCGCCGGGTGCTGCTTGAGGGCCTCGACCGCCGCCTTGGCGAAGAACGGCAGGTAGCTGAGCTTCACGCCCTCACGGGCGAGGAAGTCGGCCTTGACGCTGTCACGCAGACGGGCGATGCGGGTGACGTCGACCTCGACGACCTGCGTGAGCTGCGCCGAGCCCTGGAGCGACTCGACCATGCGCGAGGCGATGACCTTGCGCAGGCGCGACATCTTCTCCGTCGTGCCCCGCAGCGGCGACGGGGTCGTCGACGGCGCGGAGGGGGCGGACGCGGTGGCGGGCTGGGCGGCCGGCGCGGCAGCGGCGGGGGCCGCGGCGGCCTCCTTCGCCTTCGCGGCGGCGTCGAGCACGTCCTGCTTGCGGATGCGGCCACCGACGCCGCTGCCCGTGACGGTCGACAGGTCGACGTCGTGCTGGGCGGCGAGCTTGCGCACGAGCGGCGTCACGTACGTCGAGGACTCCTCCGAGGAGGACGACGACGCCGCCGACGGGGCCGACGGGGCCGGCGCGGACTGGGCCGGCTGCTCGGGGGCGGGCGTGCTCGCCGACGCGGCGGGCTTCGCCGGCTCGGCGGCCGGGGCGGGCTCCTCGGCCTGCTTCGGCTCGGGCTCGGGCTCCGGCTCCGGCTCCGGGGTGGGCTCGGCGGCCGGGGCGGACGGCGCGGGCGAGCCGGAACCGATGATGGCCAGCTCGGCGCCGACCTCGACGGTCTCGTCCTCGTCGGCCTTGATCTCCAGCAGCGTGCCGGCCACGGGGGAGGGGATCTCGGTGTCGACCTTGTCGGTGGAGACCTCGAGCAGCGGCTCGTCGACGGCGACCTCGTCGCCGACCTGCTTGAGCCAGCGGGTGACGGTGCCCTCGGTGACGGACTCGCCCAGCGCGGGCAGCGTCACGGGGGTGCCCTCGCCGGACCCGCCGCCGGAGCCACCGGAGCCGCCCGACGCGGCGGGGCTGGCCGGCTTCTCGGCCTCGGGGGTCTCGTCGCCGGGGGGCAGCTCGCCCTTCTCCTCGACGATCTCCTGCTCCTGCTCGGCCTTCTTCTCGGCCTGCTCCTCGTCCTTCGGCTGCGCCTCGGGGGTCGCGGCGTCATCGGTGGAGCCCGAGTCGCCGCTGCCCTCGTCGGCGTCGCCCACGATCGCCAGCACCGCGCCGACCTCGACCGTGTCGTCCTCCTCGGCCCGGATCTCCAGCAGCGTGCCGGCGACGGGCGAGGGGATCTCGGTGTCGACCTTGTCGGTGGAGACCTCGAGCAGCGGCTCGTCGACCGCGATGGTGTCGCCCACCTGCTTGAGCCAGCGGGTCACGGTGCCTTCGGTGACGGACTCGCCGAGGGCCGGCAGGTTTACTTCGGTCGCCATGTGCTTCCTATTCCTCTGATCGTCGATCTGATCGGTGGGCGGTGTCGGTGGTCGCCGGTCGGCGTACCAAGGTCAGGGGTGCGCGTCCCGGGGACGGGGTGGGGCCCCGGAGCGCAGGACGGAAGCACGGCCGGGCCCTGGTCGCCCCACGACGGGGGCGGGTGTGTCGAAGTCCCTCACGGGTCGCCTCCACGCATCCGGATCACGTGCTGTCGGTGGACCATCCTTGCACTAAGCCCGTGGCCGCACCCAGGCGGCTGCCGCCGTGTCGACCTACTGCCGGGTAGCCTCCGCGGCCGGACGGAGGCACCCGTGCCGCGCCTCGCGGGGGCCCGACCGGTCCAGTCCGCCGCGGGCCCCGGGGACGCGTTGGGGCAACCCGCTCCGGAGCGCCGACCGCGACCGGCAGAATGTCGCGCATGGGCCTGCTCGACCGCTTCCGTGACCGTCCGCGCCGCCGTCGTCCCGGGCGGGACACCGCACGCACCGGGTCCACCACCGTCCGCGCCTCCGACGGCGCCGACGCGCAGCACCTGCTGGAGTTCGTCACCTCGCGCCGCGGCGTCGAGGGCTTCGTCGAGCCCCGCACGGCGGTGAGCGACGTGACGCTGCTGCTCGTCGCCCACGACGGGGAGTGGACGCGGCGGCGCGTGCCCTCGGTGAAGTGGGCGCACGCGTTCGCCAACAAGCACCGCGTGCCGTCGTACGACGCCGCGGTCGTGGGGGTGCCGCAGCGGATGCGCGACTACAACCGCCGCCGCAAGCTGCAGGGCGAGCTGTAGGTCACCCCGCAGCCGTGCCCGCAGCCGTGTCCGCAGCCGTCGCGCCGCGGGTCGCGGCGAGGTGCCGGGCGTAGGCGACGAGGGTCGGTACGGCGGCGCCGGTGCCGCCCGCGGTCAGGTGGCCGGTCGGGCCGCCGGAGTGGAACGAGGGCCCCGCGATGTCGAGGTGGGCCCACGGCACGTCGCCGGTGAACTCGCGCAGGAACGCGCCGGCGAAGAGCCCGCCGCCCCAGCGCACCCAGTCGTGCTGGGCCAGGTCGGCGACCTTGCTGCTGCGCACCCGCTCCCGCATCTCGTCGGGCAGCGGCATCGGCCACATGGCCTCGCCGGCGGAGGTGGCCGCGGCGACGACGTCGGCGACGGTCGCCTCCGTGCCCATGACGCCGCTGACGTGGTCGCCGAGCGCGACGACCATGGCGCCGGTGAGGGTGGCGACGTCGAGCACCACGTCGGGCTCGAGCTCGACGGCGCGGGCGAGGGCATCGGCCAGCACGAGGCGGCCCTCGGCGTCGGTGTTGGAGATCTCGACGGTCGTGCCGCCGTAGAGCCGCAGGACGTCGCCGGGCCGGGTGGCCGAGCCGGAGACCATGTTCTCGGCCATCGGCGCGAACGCGGAGATGCGCACCGGCAGGCCCAGCTCGGCGATGGCGAGGGTCGCCTGCACGACGGCGGCCGCGCCGGCCATGTCGCTCTTCATCGTGGTCATGGAGCCGCCCGGCTTGAGCGAGAGCCCGCCGGAGTCGAACGTGATGCCCTTGCCGACGAGGGCGAGGTGCGCGACCGGGTCGGCCGGCTCGTAGGTCAGCTCGACGAGGCGTGGGGGAGCGCTGGAGCCGGCGCCGACCCCGAGGATGCCGCCGCAGCCGAGCTCGGCGAGGGCGGCCTCGTCGTGCACGGTGATCTGGATGCGCGGCGCGCCGCGGCCCTTCGTGGCGGCCTGGTGGGCGGCGACCACGGCGTCGGCGAACAGCGGCGGGGTCAGGTCGACGGGCGGCGTGTTCACCCAGTCGCGGGTCGCCGCCACGGCGCGCGCCACGACCTGGGCGTCCTCGCAGGCCTGCTGCAGGTCGGCGCGGCGGGGCCCGTCGGTGAGCACGACGACCTCGTTGGCCCGGGTGTCCTCGGTGCGGGTGTCCCTGCGGTACGTCGTGAAGCGGTAGCCGCCCAGGGCGTGGCCCTCGACGACGGCGGTGACGAGCGCCGGCGTGGTGGCCGGCAGGGCGAGGGCGACCGTGGCGGCGTTCGTGGCCGCGCGGGCCGCGGCGCCCGCGGCACGTCGTACGGCGGCGGGGTCGGTCTCCGCGGCCGCGTCCCCGAGGCCGACGAGCACGAGCAGCGGGGTGGTGACCGCGTCGGTGGTGGGCACGACGTGGGTCTCACCCGGGTCCCCCGTGACGCCGAGGGCGGTGAGCAGCGGGCGCAGGCGGCGGCCGTAGGCGGCGGTGACGTCCTCCGCCCCGGCGGCCAGGCGCGGTCCCTGGTCGGTGCGCACGACGCCGACCACGACGGCGTCGGAGCGGCTCTTGGCGGGGCTGGCCTTGCTCAGGGTGTACGACGTCACCCGGGCGATGCTAGCCCGCGCCGGCGCCGCGGCCGGGCCTCCCACCCCGTCGGTGTGCGCTGGCACACTGCGGCCCATGGCCACCGATGACGTCGAGACCGTCGGCACCCCGCTCCTCACCTCCCCGCTGCACGAGCGCCACGTCGCGCTCGGCGCGAAGCTGGGGGAGTTCGGCGGGTGGGCGATGCCGCTGGAGTACGCGACGGGCACCGCCGCCGAGCACGCCGCGGTGCGCGGGGCCGTGGGCGTCTTCGACGTCTCCCACCTCGGCAAGGCGACGGTGCGGGGGCCGGGCGCGGCGGCGTTCGTCGACGCCACGCTGACGAACGCGCTGTCGCGCATCGCGCCGGGGCAGGCGCAGTACACGCTGTGCTGCGCCGAGGACGGCGGCGTGGTGGACGACCTCATCGTCTACCTGCGCGCCGACGACGACGTGCTCCTCGTGCCCAACGCGGCGAACACCGCCGAGGTCGTACGGCGGCTCGCGGCCGCCGCGCCCGCCGGTGTGACGGTGCGCGACGAGCACCGCGACCACGCGGTCGTCGCCGTGCAGGGGCCCGCCTCCGACGCGGTGATGACCGGCGCGGGGCTGGCGGCGGGCCACGACTACATGTCGTTCGTGGAGGTGCCGTTCGCCGGCGCCACCGTGGTGGTGTGCCGCACCGGGTACACGGGCGAGCGCGGCTACGAGGTCGTGGCCCCGGTCGGGGTCGCCCTCGAGGTGTGGGACCGGCTGCTGGCGGCCGGAGCGGAGCACGGAGCCGTGGCCGCGGGTCTCGGGGCGCGCGACACGCTGCGCACCGAGATGGGCTACCCCCTGCACGGCCAGGACGTCTCGCCCAGCATCAGTCCGCTGCAGGCGCGGCTCGGCTGGGCGGTGGGCTGGACGAAGCCGGCGTTCTGGGGGCGTGACGCGCTCCTCGCGGAGAAGGAGGCCGGGCCGGCGCGCGTCCTGCGGGGGCTGCGGGCCGTGCGCCGGGGTATCCCGCGGCCGGGCATGCGGGTGCTGGGCGCCGGGGGCGGCGAGGTCGGCACCGTCACCTCGGGCACCTTCAGCCCGAGCCTGCGCACCGGGATCGCCCTGGCGCTGCTCGACCCCACGGTCGCCGAGGGCGACGAGGTCGTGGTCGACGTGCGCAGCCGCAGCGAGGCGTTCACCGTGGTGCGCCCGCCGTTCGTGCCGAGCTCCGTGCGCTGAACCCCCGCCCCCGCTCGGCCCGGTTCGGCAGGTCAGGGGGCGACGAGGGCGGTGGCCACGAGGGTCGCGGTCACCGCGGTCTCGACGGCCGCGCCGTACACGTCCCCGGTGACGCCGCCGAAGCGGCGCACGCAGCGCGAGGCGAGCCCGCGCGCGCAGCCCTGGCCGACGACGAGCCCGAGGCCCGCGGCGACGAGCCAGCGGCTGCGGTCGTCGTGACCGGCGGTGACGGACCAGGCACCGACGGCGAGCAGCGCCACGACGAGGGCCACCGCCACGGCGGCAGCCGGGCGCTCCACCCGCCCGGCGACGAGAGCGCCGAGACCGCCGGGGCGGGCGGCGGGGTACGCCGGCGTGCACAGCCACGGCAGCGTCGTGCGTCCGAGGACGACGGCGACGCCCAGCGCGGCCGCGCCGAGCAGCGGGTCCGCCGCCAGCAGCACGGCGGTGGCGGCCACCTGGGCCAGGAGGGCGACGAGGAGGGTGACGACGCCGAACGGGCCGATGTCGGACCGCTTCATCACGGCCAGGGCCTCTTCGCCCGAGCGGCCCGACCCGAGCCCGTCGGCGACGTCCGCCAGGCCGTCGGCGTGCATCGCGCGGGTGAGGAACGCCAGGGCGCCGACCACGAGCACCGCGACGAGCAGGGGCGGTCGCTCCAGCGGACCGGTGAGCACGCCGGCCGGTACGGCGACGAGCGCCGCCAGCACCAGGCCGACTGCCGGCGCGAGCAGCATCGCGACCCCGCCGACGGCGCCGTCGACGCGACGGGGCGGGCGCACCGGCAGCACCGAGAGGGTGCCGAGGGCCAGCCGGCCGCCGTCGGCGAGGGTGCTCACAGCCGCACCACCCGGCCGGCGACGCACCAGCGGACGTCCTCGGTCTCGGCGGCCACCGCGGCGTTGAGCCGGCCCATCGCGTCGCGGAACAGCCGTCCGGACGCGGTTGCGGGCACCACGCCCTGCCCGACCTCGTTGCTGACCGCGACCACCCGCCGGCTCGTGGTGCGCCACGCGGCCAGGAGGGCCGCGACGTCGGCCTCGACCCCGGCCCACGCGGCGTGGTGACCGGGCGTGCCGGGCTCCCAGGCCCCGTGGCGGTCGATGACGCCGGTCAGCCAGAGGGTCAGGCAGTCGACGAGGAGGGCGGGGGCGTCGGGCCGCGGGTCGGCGAGCAGGGGGACGAGGTCGAGGGTCTCGGTCGTCGTCCAGTGGGCCGGGCGCCGCTCGACGTGGGTCGCGACGCGGGCGGCCCACTCGGCGTCGCCGGCACGGCGTCCGGAGGTCGCGACGTACTCGACCGCGGGCGCGGCCAGCAGGAGCCGCTCGGCCTCGGCGGACTTCCCGGAGCGCGCGCCGCCGAGCACGAGCGTGCGCCCGCCGGGCACCGGCAGCCCGCCGTGCGCGGCGAGCTCGGTGCCGTCGTCGACGACGCGGGCGCCGTGCGCGGCGAGGCGCCGGGCCAGCTCGCGGGTCGGCGGGTTGTGGTGGGAGAGGTGGACGGCGACGACGTCGGTGGCGTCGGTGACGGCCCCGACGGCGCGCAGGCGGCGCACCTGGTCGGCGAACGACGCGAGGCCGAGGTGCTGGGCGTCGGCCGGGTCGTCGTGGTCGCCGTGGGTCTCGTCCAGCAGCACGACGTCGTACGCCGCGCCCTCCGTCGCCGCGACGCTCGCGTCGGGGAGCGGGCCCGTGCCGGTGGCGTGCAGCGCCCGGAGCCCGGTGGGGCTCGTGACGTCGTACAGCACCGCCTCCGTCGCGCCGGGCGTGCCGAGGCCGGTGCGGTGGTTCGCGGCGAGCACGCGGACGTCGTACCCGTGGAGCTCGTGGCGGTCGCCGGGCACCACGACGAGCCAGGTGACGGGCGCCTCGGGGGCGAGCCAGGCGCGGGCCGCCTCGACGGCGTCGGCGGGGCCGGCGACCACGAGGGGGGCGTCGGCGACCCAGCCGCGGCGCAGCAGCGCGGCCTGGCCGGGGTGGTCGCGGTGCTGGCGGGTGACGAGCAGGACCCGCACGCGGGAGAGGTGCACGCCGGCCCGCACGGCCGCCTCGGGCGTGGTCGGCCCGCAGTCCAGCAGGACCGTGTCGTCGAGGAGGGCCGCCGTCGAGGAGCGCACGCGGCCCTCGGTGCGCTCGGTGGCGCACGAGGCGCAGCGGCAGGAGGCCTGCGGCCAGCCCTCGGCCGTCCCGGTGCCCAGCAGACGGAGACTCACCCGGGCATTGTGGGTCACGCGGGGGGTGGCGGCTCGCTAGGGTCGAGGACGTGAACCTCCCCGACGTGCCGCCGACCTTCCGCCCGCCCAGCGCCGAGGAGCTGCCGTGGTGGTGGCGCCTCGAGGACGCCGCGGGCGGCGAGGTCAGCGTGACCGGCCCGCTGGCCGACCAGCGCTTCGCCGCGCAGGCGGACGCCGAGTCCTGGGTGGGCGAGGAGTTCCCCGCGCTCGCCGAGCAGGGCGTCGACGCCGTCGTGCTGTTCGAGGGTGAGCGGCGCGTCTACGGCCCCATGTCGCTGCACCCCTAGACCACCCGTCGGACGAGGACGGCCAAAGTGCACCGGATCAGTAGCGTTAGGCCATGACCGATCGTCGTCCGCCGGACTTCCTCCTCGTCGGCGTGCCCAAGGCCGGGACGACCGCGCTGCACGCGGCGCTCGCCCAGCACCCGGGCCTGCACCTGAGCCCGGTGAAGGAGCCGAAGTACTACCTGTGCGGCGACGCCCCGCCGCCGGCGTACCGTGGGCCCGGCGACGCCCACAGCCAGCAGGAGTGGGTGTGGCGCCGGGACGACTACCTGCGCCTGCTCGACGGCGGCGCCCCGGGCGCGCTGCGGGGCGAGAGCACGCCGTTCTACCTCTACTCGCCCGAGGCCCGGCGGCGGATCGCCGCCGACGCGCCGGCGGCCAAGCTCGTGGTGGTGCTGCGCGACCCCGTCGACCGGGCGTACTCCAACTGGATGCACCTGTGGATGGACGGCCTCGAGCCGGTGCCCGACGTCGTCGAGGCGCTGCGGCGCGAGCCCGAGCGCATCGCCGCCGGCTGGGCGCCGTTCTGGCACTACGCGGGCCTCGGGCGGTACGGCGAGCAGCTCGACGACCTCTACGGCCTGTTCGACCGCGAGCAGGTGCTGGTGCTGCGCTACCGCGAGCTCGTCGACGAGCCCGGCGCCACGCTGACGCGCGTGCTGACGTTCCTCGGCGTGCCCGACCTGCAGGTCGACGACATCCCGTCCGACAACACGCGCGGCTTCGTCGAGCACGGACTGCGCAGCCGCGTGCTCGGGCGGGCCATCCGACTCGGGGCGTACGCCGGCCAGTTCGCCCCGCCGGAGGTCTGGCGTGCGGTCAGCCGGCCCGCCGTCCGGCTGCTGCACCGCGGCGGCGCACCCTCGCGCCCGCGGCTGACGCCCGAGCAGCGCGAGCAGCTCATCGCCCCGCACCGCGAGGACGTCGCCCGCCTCGAGGAGGTCACCGGGCAGTCGTTCGCGGACTGGCTGACCTACCGCGACGGCGGGACGTTCGCGAGCCGCAAGGGCGGGTGACGCGGGCCCGCTCCCGTGGTCGGGGTGGCCGCGTGGCTCGGTGGTCGAGGTGGCCGCGTTAGCGGCCCTCGAGACCACGCGCAGGTGGCTGGTGGTTTCGGTGGTTGAGGTGGCCGCGCTAGCGGCCCTCGAAACCACGCGGAGGTGGCGCTTGGTTCGGTGGTTGAGGTGGCCGCGTGGCTTGGTGGTCGGGGTGGCGCGTGGTTCGGTGGTTGAGGTGGCCGCGCTAGCGGCCCTCGAAACCACGCGGAGGCGGCTGGTGGTTTCGAGGGGTGCTAGCGCACCCACCTCAACCACCGACGGCGCACCCACCTCGACCACCGACGGGCGCACCCGCCTCAACCACGCCGAGGTTGCGCTGTGGTTTCGAGGGGTGCTAGCGCACCCACCTCAACCACCGACGAGCGCACCCACGGCAACCACCGGCGGCGCACCCACCTCAGCCGGCGGCGGGTGCCAGCACCGTCACGAGGTCGTGGGCGCCGTCGGGGCGGGCGCGCTCGGCGTAGTACCGCACGCTCCCGTCCGGCAACGGCACGGCGCTGACGTAGCGCAGCGCGCCGTCGGAGTCGGGGGAGCGCAACGGCTCGTCGTCGGTGGCGCGCAGCGGCGAGGCGGGGCCGAGCGCCGGGTCGGTGCCGAGCGCGACGCCGGTCGTCTCGTGCCAGTTGTCCTCGGCGCGGGGGCGGCCGTCGTACAGGACCACCAGCGGGGCCAGCGAGAGCACCGCGGTGACACGGGCGCCGCGCGCGTCCCAGCTGCCGTCACGGGGCGCGAGCACGGGCCCGTGCCGCCGCCACACCAGGCCGTCGGTGCTCGAGTAGTAGGCGGTGCTCATCCGGTCCTCGTGGCCGGGCACGTCGAGGGGGTGCTCGCAGACCCAGGCGTGCCAGCGCCCGTCATCCACGACGACGACCGGGTCCTTCACCGCCACGCGGTCGTCGCCCGCCAGCACGACGGTCCGGCGCCCCGCGGGCAGCTGCTCGACCGTCGGGGCGTCCAGGGCCTCGATCCACCAGTGCTTCGAGCCGGGGGTGGCGCAGGAGAGGTAGAGCCGCCACCCGCCCCCGGGCACCGCGACGACGACGGGTCGCTCGAACGACTCCGCGCCGAACGCGTCGCGGTGCACCTCGGCCACGGTGGTGAAGCGGACGCCGTCCTCGGAGCGCGCCACGACGGTGGTGACGCCGCGGCCCTCGGTGAGCGGTCGGCGTACCCGGTAGGTGAGGTGGACGGCGCCGTCGGCCCAGGTCGCGCTGGCCGCGCCGGACCAGTTGCCCGCACCGGGCGCGGGCGCGGGCACGGCCACGGCCGCCGAGGGATCGGTGAGGGCGGCGGGCAGGAGGGAGGGGGCGGACACGTCCGTCGACACTACCGGCGGGTCGGCGCCCGCCCGGAGTAGTCTCGGGCGCGTGCAGGCCTACCTCGACCTCGTCCGCCGGATCCTCGACGAGGGGGTGGAGAAGGGCGACCGCACGGGCACGGGGACGCTCAGCGTCTTCGGCCACCAGATGCGCTTCGACCTCTCCGAGGGCTTCCCCCTCGTGACGACCAAGAAGGTGCACACGCGCTCCGTCTTCGCCGAGCTGCTGTGGTTCCTGCGCGGCGACACGAACGTGCGCTGGCTGCAGGAGCGCGGCGTCACGATCTGGGACGAGTGGGCGGACGAGAACGGCGACCTCGGGCCCGTGTACGGCGCGCAGTGGCGCTCGTGGCCCACACCCGACGGCGGCAGCGTCGACCAGATCGCCAAGATCATCGACCAGCTCCGCGCCGACCCCGACTCCCGTCGGCACGTGGTGAGCGCCTGGAACGTGGCCGAGGTCGACCAGATGGCCCTCATGCCGTGCCACACGCTCTTCCAGTTCTACGTCGCGCCCGGCGTCGACGGCGGCCCGGGGCGCCTGTCGTGCCAGCTCTACCAGCGCTCCGCCGACGTGTTCCTCGGCGTGCCGTTCAACATCGCGTCGTACGCGCTGCTGACCCACATGGTCGCGCAGGTCGCGGGGCTCGAGGTCGGCGACTTCGTCCACACGCTCGGCGACGCGCACCTCTACCTCAACCACCTCGACCAGGCCCGCCTGCAGCTCACGCGCGAGCCGCGGCCGCTGCCGACGCTGTGGCTCGATCCCGCGGTCACCGAGATCGACGCGTTCGACCTGCACCACGTCGAGGTGAAGGGCTACGACCCGCACCCGGGCATCAAGGCCCCGATCGCCGTATGACCACCCCGTCCGGCCGCACCGTCCGCTGCGTCGCCGCCGTCGCCCGCAACGGCGTCATCGGCGACGGCCCCGACATCCCCTGGCAGGTGCCGGGAGAGCAGGCCGAGTTCAAGCGCCGCACCCTCGGGTCGGTGCTGCTCATGGGCCGCGCGACCTACGCCTCCATCGGCCGCCCACTGCCGGGCCGCACGACGGTCGTGCTCACGCGCGACCCGGCCTGGACCGCCCCGGGCGTGCTCGTCGCGCACGACCTGGCGGGCGCGCTCGCCCTCGCCGAGGGCGCGAGCGGCGACGTCGTCGTCGCCGGCGGGGCGCAGGTGTACGCCGCCGCGCTGGCCGTGCCGGGGCTCGTCGACGAGCAGGTGCTGACCGAGATCCCGCTCGAGCCCGCGGGCGACACGACGTACCCCGCGTTCGACGAGGCCGCCTGGCCGGTCGTGGAGCGTGACGATCACGAGGGCTTCACCGTCGTCGTGCGCCGCCGCGCCTGAGCGGCCCCGACGGCCCGAGCCGGGCCCGGCAGCTCAGCAGCACTGGAGCACGACGCGCACCCGGTCCCAGGCCCGCGCCCGCAGGTCCTCCTCGGTCATCACGAAGTACAGGCGCCCGGAATCGCCCCACATCATCTCGGTGCGCTCCTCGTCGCTGTCGACCTGCGCGAGGAGCCGCCACCGGCCGGCCACCTCCGCGGTGGGCTCGGCGGCGGGCTCGCCCGCACCGCCCGCGGCGACGGTCGCCGCGAGCGCCGCGTCGAACCTCAGGTCGTTCTGGATGGTCTCGGGGCGGCCGAGCAGGCGGTGCGCGAAGTCCTGACGGGGTGGGACGGCCGTCTCGTAGGCCTCCAGCGCCGCGTCGTCGGTGCCGAGGACGTCGGTGACCTCGAAGTCGCCCACGTCGGCGAACACCGGCTCGGCGGCGACGAGCACCGGGCACGAGGTGAACCGGTTCTCCGGGTGGTGGTCGTCGGGCAGCGGTCGCGGCGCGAGCGGGGCACCCGCCGGGAGGTGCAGGACGCGCCACTGGAGCGGGTCGTCGTCGTCGAACCCCCACGGCTGGCCGGCGGCGTCGTAGAAGAACGCCAGGACCCCCGCGTCGGGCAGGTCGTTCGGGCCGAGGGCCGCGCGGACCTCGGCGAGGTCGACCTGCAGGAGGAAGCTGAGCGGTCGCCCCTCGCCGTCGCGGGGCCACGCGTCCTCCGCCCGCAGGTCGGGCTCGCCCCCGAGCCGGCTGCCACCGACACGGTCGCCCGCCCCGTCCAGCGTGTGCAGGCGGGCCGAGGGCCGGGCCAGTGCCGCCAGGTCGGCGGTGCGGGCGGCCAGGCCGACGGCGTCCAGACGCTCGGCCAGCTCCGTGGCGTCGGCGGGCGGGTGGCTCCAGGACTCGCTCATGCCGGGCAACGTACGCGGGGGGTCTGACACTCTTGCGGGCATGGACCTGCGCATCTTCACCGAGCCCCAGATGGGGGCGACGTACGACGACCTCCTCGCCGTCGCGCTGGAGGCCGAGCGGCTCGGCTTCGGCGCCTTCTTCCGCTCCGACCACTACCTGACGATGGGCGGCGACGGTCTCCCCGGTCCGACGGACGCCTGGACGACGCTGGCCGGCCTGGCCCGCGACACCAGCACGATCCGTCTCGGCACCCTCATGACCTCCGCGACCTTCCGCCACCCCGGCGTGCTCGCGATCCAGGTCGCGCAGGTGGACCAGATGTCGGGCGGCCGCGTCGAGCTCGGCCTCGGTGCGGGCTGGTTCGAGGCCGAGCACACGGCGTACGGCATCCCGTTCCCCGACACGGGCGTGCGGTTCGACCGCTACGCCGAGCAGCTCGACGTCGTCACCGGGCTGTGGGGCACCCCGACCGGCGAGCTGTTCTCGTACGCCGGGGAGCACTACCGGCTGACCGACTCCCCGGCCCTGCCGAAGCCCGTCCAGGACCGGGTCCCACTGCTCGTCGGTGGTCTCGGCAAGAAGCGGACGCCCGCCCTCGCGGCCCGTCACGCCGACGAGTTCAACCTGCCCTTCGTCGACCTCGACACCACGCGTGCCCAGCTCGCGCGCGTCGCCCGAGCCTGCGAGGCGATCGAGCGCGACCCCGCGACGATGACGTGGTCCAACGCGCTCGTCGTCTGCGTGGGCGAGACCGAGGCCGAGATCGACCGCCGGGCCGCGGCGATCGGCCGCGAGAAGGCCGAGCTGCGCCTCAACGGCCTGGCCGGCACCCCCGCGGAGGTCGTCGAGAAGCTCCGCGCGTACGGCGAGGCCGGCGCCCAGCGCGCCTACCTGCAGGTGCTGGACCTGTCCGACCTCGACCACCTGCGGCTCATCGCCGCCGAGGTGCTCCCGGAGGTCTGAGCCGCCGCCACCACGCCGGGCGCGCGGACCCGTCGTCCGCGTGTCCGGCCCCGGGGTACACCTCGTCGGTGCCGAGGTGGTCGAGGTGGCCGTCGTACTGGCCCACCTTGACCAGGGTGTCACCGTCGCGCAGCACGACCTGGAGGCCGTGCTCGGGCTCCCAGTCGCAGCCCGACTCGACGTCGACGTACCAGGCGCCGTCCTGCTGGAGGACGTGGAGCTCGTCGCCGATCCGCACCTGCGACCAGACCTGGTCCGGGCTCGCGAGGGCGACCTGTCCGCCGTTCGTCTCCACGGTGTCGCGGTAGTAGGCCCACAGGAACGGCGTGAGGCGCTCCCGGAAGCCGGCGGGCAGCGCGAGGAGCCGCCGCATCACGGCGGCCGCCGCGTCGAGGTCGCCGTCCGGGTCGTCGAGCACGAACCTGCCCGACACCCCGAGCGCCGGCACGACGTGGGTGTCCTCGCCGACGAGCCACCCCAGGCCGTCGTCGTCCGGTCGGAAGGAGCCGAGACCCGCCAGGTGCGTCATGGGCACGATCATGCCCCGTGCCGCCGGGGGCGACGGTGCGGCGTACGAGCGGGGAGCCGGGCAGCGCTAGCCTGTCCCTCGTGACCACCGCCGTTCCCGCCGCGCCCCTCGGCCGCGTCCTCACCGCCATGGCGACCGCCTTCCACGCCGACGGGTCGCTCGACCTCGACGGCACGCAGGCGATCGCGCGGCACCTGGTCACCAACGGCAACGACGGGATCGTCGTCTCGGGCACGACGGGGGAGTCGCCGACCACGACCCAGGCGGAGGACGGCGAGATCCTCGCCGCCGTGCGCGACGCCGTCGGCCCCGACGTCGTCCTCGTGGCGGGCGTCGGCACCAACGACACCCGCACGTCCGTCGAGCTCGCCCGCCAGGCGCGCGCGAGGGGCGCCGACGGCGTGCTGCTCGTGACGCCGTACTACAGCAAGCCCGCCCAGCGCGGCATCCTCCACCACTTCCGCCAGGTGGCGGACGCCGCCGAGCTGCCCGTGATGCTCTACGACATCCCCGGGCGCACCGGCTCGCAGATCGCGATGGCCTCCTACGAGGAGATGGCCTCGTGGGACGAGGTCGTCGCCGTCAAGGACGCGGTCGGCGACCTCGTGCGCGGGCACCGCATCTCCCAGCTCGGCTTCGCCGTCTACTCCGGTGACGACGCGCTGAACCTCGGCTGGCTCGCGTACGGCGCGGTCGGCGTCGTCTCCGTGTGCGGCCACGCGGCCGGCAACGAGCTGCGCGCCATGGTCGAGGCCCACCTCGGCGGCGACGCGCTCGGCGCGCACCAGGTCTTCACGCGGTTGCTCCCCGCGTTCGACGCCATGATGGGCGTCCCCAACTACGGAGCCACCACCGCCAAGGCTGCGCTGCAGCTGCTCGGCGTCCTCCCCAACCGGAACGTGCGCAGCCCGCTCGTTCCCCTCGACGACGCGGAGGTCGCCGCCCTGCGGGCCGGCCTCGAGGCGTCGGGGCTCATCCCCTAGGAGATCGCTTGTCCCACCCCCACCCCGAGCTGACCGCTCCTCCGACTCTGCCGAAGGGTGGCCTCCGGGTCATCCCGCTGGGCGGCCTCGGCGAGGTCGGCCGCAACATGACGGTCTTCGAGTACGACGGCCGCCTGCTGGTCGTCGACTGCGGCGTCCTGTTCCCCGAGGACCACCACCCGGGCGTCGACCTGATCCTCCCGGACTTCGCCGCCATCCGGGACCGCCTCGACGCCATCGAGGCGCTCGTGCTGACGCACGGCCACGAGGACCACATCGGCGCCACGCCGTACCTCCTGCGCGAGCGCGGGGACATCCCGCTCGTCGGCTCGAAGCTGACGCTGGCGCTGCTGGAGAGCAAGTTCCGCGAGCACCGGCTGAAGAACACGGTGCACCACGTCGTGGCCGCGGGCGACGTCATCTCCTTCGGGCCGTTCGAGCTCGAGTTCGTGGCCGTCAACCACTCGATCCCCGACGCGCTGGCGGTGGCGATCCGCACCGGCGCCGGGCTGGTCCTGCACACCGGCGACTTCAAGATGGACCAGCTGCCCCTCGACGGCCGCATCACCGACCTCAACGCGTTCGCGCGGCTGGGGGAGGAGGGCGTGGACCTCTTCCTGACGGACTCCACGAACGCCGAGGTCCCCGGGTTCACGACCCACGAGAAGGACATCACCCCGTCGCTGGACCGGGCGTTCTACAACAGCAGCCAGCGCATCATCGTGGCCTGCTTCGCCTCCCACGTGCACCGCGTGCAGCAGGTGCTCGACGCCGCCGTGAAGCACGGTCGGAAGGTCGCCTGGGTGGGCCGCTCGATGGTGCGCAACATGGGCATCGCCCGCGAGCTCGGCTACCTGACGGTGCCCCCGGGCCTCATCGTGGACGCCAAGGAGCTCGGCAAGCTGCCGCCCCACCAGCAGGTGCTCATCTCCACCGGCTCCCAGGGCGAGCCGCTGTCGGCCCTGAGCCGCATCGCGCAGCGCAGCCACAGCTTCGTGCACCTGGAGGAGAACGACACGGTCATCCTGGCCAGCTCGCTCATCCCCGGCAACGAGAACGCGGTCTACCGCGTCATCAACGGCCTCTCGCGCCTCGGCGCCAACGTCGTGCACAAGGGCAACGCGATGGTGCACGTCTCGGGCCACGCCAGCGCCGGCGAGCTCCTCTACTGCTACAACATCGTGAAGCCCCGCAACGTGCTGCCCGTGCACGGCGAGGTGCGGCACATGCGGGCCAACGGCGACCTCGCGCGGGCCACCGGCGTGCCCGCCGACCGCGTGCTGCTCGCCGAGGACGGTGTCGTCGTCGACCTGGTCGACGGGGTCGCGTCGGTCACCGGCAAGGTCGAGTGCGGCTACGTCTTCGTCGACGGCTCCACCGTCGGCGGCATCTCCGAGTCGTCGCTGAAGGACCGCCGCATCCTGGGCGAGGAGGGCTTCGTCTCCGTCATCGTCGTCGTCGACACGGTGACGGGGAAGGTGCTGAGCGGGCCCGAGATCCACGCCCGCGGCTTCGCCGAGGAGGCCTCGAAGTTCGACAAGGTCCGCGGTCCGCTGCTGGCTGCCGTCGAGCAGGCGATGGCCGACGGCACGACCGACACCTACCAGCTGCAGCAGACCATGCGCCGCGTCGTCGGCCGCTGGGTCGGCAACCAGCTGCGCCGCCGGCCGATGATCGTCCCGGTGGTCGTCGAGGCCTGAGGCCCGCACCCGCACCGCTCGTACGACGCGCACCGGCGCCCGGCTCCCTCGTGGGGGCCGGGCGCCGGTGCGTCGGGGCCGGGCGGGGCGCTCAGACCTCGATGCGCACCGAGGAGCCCATCGGTACCGCCTCGACGAGCCGCAGCCGGGCGAGCGCGGGGTGCTCCTCGAGCAGCCGCGCGCCGTTGGCGAGCGCCCGCAGCGACGCCACCTCGGCGCGGGCGCGCTCGAGGGACGCCTGCCCCTGCAGGCGGGCGGTGAGCTGCGCGGCGTACGCCTCGCGAACCTCCGGCGGCAGCACCACGTCCTTGAGCACGACCTGGCGCACCTCGATCCCGAGGTCCGCGACCCGCGAGCGCGCGGCCTCCGTCAGGGCCGTCTCGTCGAGCGCCGGGCCGCGGCCGCGCACGAGGTCGTCCGTGGTCGCGGCTCCCACCACGTCCCGAACCGCGAGCTGCGCGGCGAGGTAGAGCAGGTCCGTCGGCTCGTCGGCCGCCGCCACGTGCACGGCCGCGTCGACCACGCGCCAGCGCACGGTGACGGTCGCCTGCACCACGACGCCGTCGGCGTCGGGCACGCGCTGGGTGGCGGTGGTGAGCAGCTGCTCGGTGGTCGGCACCCCGGTGTACGTCGCGCGCCGGGGGCGCCGGTAGCGGCCGGGCTCGAGGAGGCGGCGGACGGCGCCGTCGACGTGCTCGACGCAGACCTGGCCGGCGGGGACCGTCAGGTGGCGGACGAAGGGGTTCCAGGACTTCGGTGACATGGTGCGGTGCCTCCTTCCGAGGCGTCGGGTGGTGCTGTGCGGTCAGGTGCGGGTGGTGCGGGTGGGGCCCGGCCGCCGGCCGGACCGGGGACGGGGAGCCGGACGTCGTGCTGACCGTCCGGTCCGCTGGTCCCGGGTCGTGCTGCCGGCGGCCGGACCCCGGGGAGCCGGTCCGACGTGCGGTGTCCGGCAGACAGCCGTCGACAGCGGCAGTGGCGGGGTACGAGGCGCGGGACCACGCTCCGGCAACGCCGTCGTGGCCGCTGATCCCGCCGCCGCAGGACCCTACGGGCGGGCCGTGCCCCGGCGCACCCGGTTTTTCCGAGCCCTCAGGGTGTGCGGTCGACGACGCAGTACGGCGCGCCGCTGGGGTCGGCGAGCACCGACCACCACTGCCGCCGGTCGCGGACCTCGGCGCCCAGGGCGACGTGGCGGGCCACCTCCGCCTCGCGGTCGTCGCAGGCGACGTCGAGATGGGCCGTGACGCGGGGCCGGTCGTCGTCGACAGCCTGGACGAGCAGGCGCAGCGGCTGCCCGGCGGGCCGGTGCAGGGCGGTGAACCCCCGGAGGTCGCTCGGCCGGGCGGGCCAGCCGGTGAGGGCGCCCCAGAACGCGGCCTCGTCGTCGTGGAGCGCGGCGGGCGCGTCGAGGCACACCTGGTCGACCAGCGAGCGGCCGCCGGGCCAGGCGACGGGCGGGGTCCGCAGCGCGGCCGGGTGCGCGACGAGGCAGAACGGCAACCCGCCCGGGGAGTCGAGCACGACGTACCCGTGCTCGCTGCGGTGCACCACCCGGGCGCCGAGCCCGACCGCGCGTCGCGCGGCCCGCCCGGGGTCGGGCACGTGCAGGTCGAGGTGCAGCCGGGTGGGGGCGTCGGCGGGGCCGGTGGCGACGCGCTGGGCGCGGAGGTGGTCGTGGCCCCCGGGCGGGACGAGGGTGGTGAACTCGTTCGCGTCGCCGCGGGGGACGGAGAGGGTGGAGCCGCTGACCGCTGCCCAGAAGGCCGGCACCCGGTCCCAGTGCGCCGGGGCCACGTCGAGGAAGGCACTCACCCAGAACGGGCGTCCGGCGGTCGCGTCGTCGGTGGCGACGGGCTTGTGGAGGACCGCCGAGGTCGGCGCGACGACGAGGTCGTCGCCCACCACACGGGCGGTGCCGTCGACGAGGAGCGAGAAGCCCGGGGCGTCGGCGGGCGGCCACACGACCGTGACGCCCGGGCGCGTCGCAGCGTTGCGCAGCGAGCCGCCGCCGGGGGAGGGGAGCAGGAGCGTCCCGTCAGCAGCCGGCACGGGGGCGACGTGCACCGCCTTGGGGTGGGTGCCGCCCGTGGTCAGCAGGTAGGGGTGGTCACCGGTGCCGGGCGCGGCGATCGCGGCGGCCAGGTCCGCGAGGGCGACGGGGATGCTCATGCGCGTGACGCTAGCCCTCGCCGCGGGCCAGGGCGGCCAGCACGCCGAGCACGATGAGCACTCGCCCGACGTGGTAGGTCGTCATCACCGCGACGTGCGGGTACGGCGCCACCCACCCCCGCGGCCGGTCGAACCGGTCGAGCGCCAGCACCGTGTCGCTGACGACGAAGACCGCGGCGCCGACCACCACCAGGGGCTCGCCGGTGGCGCCCGCGGTGAGGAGCATGGCCCCGATGACGGCCGTGTAGACCGCCACGGGGAGCGCCGTCGCGGGCCCGTCGTCGCGCAGCACGCGCGGCAGCACCGTCCGCGTCGCCGCGAGGGAGCCGAGCAGCACGACGGCGGCGGCCGCCACCCACCACGACCAGCCGGCGCCCAGGGCGACGAAGGCCGCGACGTACGCGAGGTGGCCGACGAGGAACGCGGCCAGGCCCGCCAGGAAGCGCCCGCGGGAGTCGCCGAGGAGGAACGTGTCGCCGACGGCGCCCAGCAGCAGCGCGACGACGAGCCAGCGCCCGGCGGTGGTGTCGAGCACCCCGCCGGCGAGCGCGGCCGCCGTCAGCGCGAGGAGCACGACGGGCTTGACCAGGGCCTCGGTGCGCCGGTCCTCGCGCGCGACGGCCCACCAGTCCAGGAGGGCGGTCACGGCGACGAGGCCCCACGCGAGGGCGGGTACGGCGGTCGTCTCGACGGGCACCGCCGCAGCATCGCAGGTCAGCGGCCGGCAGGGACCTCGTCGGGGGACGCGTCCCGCGCCGCCCCCAGGTCGAGCACGGTGTCCATCCGGTCGAGGCCGGCGGTGCCGTGGGTGATCCACACGACCGAGCGTCCCGCGGCCGCGTCGAGGAGGTCGGCGGTCACGGCCTCGGCGGTGGCGGCGTCGAGGTGCGCGGTCGGCTCGTCGAGCACGAGGACCGGGGTGTCGGCGAGCAGCGCCCGGGCCAGGCCGAGGCGGGCGCGCTCCCCGCCGGAGACGCCCCGCCCGCCGTCGCCGACGCGGGTGGCCAGGCCGTCGGGCAGGTCGGCGAGCCACAGGTCGAGCCGGGCGCGCCGGAGCGCGTCGGTGACCTCGGCGTCGCTGGCCCCGGGGCGGGCGAGCCGCACGTTCTCGGCGACGGTGGAGGCGAAGAGGTAGGGGTCGTCGTCGACCAGCCCCGTCCGGCGCCGCACCTCGTCGGCCGCGAGCGTGCTGACGTCGACGGCCGGGTCGCCCAGCAGGTGCCGGCCGTCGCGGGGGCCGAGGAACCGCACGAGCACCGCGGCCATCGTCGACTTCCCGCAGCCGGACGGTCCGACGACGCCGACGTGGCTCCCGGCCGGCAGGTCGAGCTCGAACGGGCCGACGCCCGTGTCGTCGCTCCACCCGGCGGTGGCGTGCTGGAGGCGGACATCGGCGGCGCCCGGGCCTGCCGGCAGGGGGGCGGGGTTCGCCGGGTCGGCGACGGCGGGCGGCAGGGCGTCGAGGTCGGCGATGCGCGCGGCCGCCACGGTGGTGGAGACGCGCAGCGCGCCCGCGTCGGCCAGGGGCGACACGACGTCGGCCAGGGCGAGCGGCAGGAGCAGCAGCAGCGCCAGCACCGGGGCCCCGACCTCGCCGGCCGCCAGGGCGTCGGCCCCCAGGAGCGCGACGACGACGACCGCGAGCGCGGCGGCGACCGGGGCCCACGCGCGGGCGAGCGCGATCCAGGCGGCGTCGCGGGTGGCGGCCGCGGCCAGGTCGCGACCGGCGGCGCGCACCTCGGCG
>NZ_JAHWBL010000111.1:0-1667 GCF_029493445.1 Nocardioides sp. ChNu-99
CACCCCGGGGACCCCCGCCGCGGCCGCCGCCCCCGTGGCCGCCGGCCCCGCCGCCCTCGAGGTCGACCGCGGCGCCGCGGTCGCGGGCCGCGTGCTGCCGTTCCAGGCGACCGGCCTCGTGCCCGGACGCCAGGTCAGCGTGACCTTCGACGACGGCGCGGCCGCCGCGGGACCCTTCCAGGTCGCGGCCGACGGCAGCATGGCCGGGGTCATCACCCTCCCGGCGGACACCCCGGCCGGGACGCACGAGCTGCGCATCTTCGGCCTCGACGAGCCGCTCACCGTCAGCTTCGCCGTCCGCGCCGCCGACGACGCCGCCGAGGTCGCGGCCTCCTCGGACGCAGCCCCCGCCGAGGACGCGGGCCCCGACCGCCTCGCCGTCGCGTTCGTCGTGGCCGCCGCCCTCGTGCTCCTCGCCGCCGTCGCCCGCGTGGTGCTCGTGCGAACCAGGGCCGCGCGGTGAGCGGCCGGCACCCCGGCGACCGCGCCGCGCGCCTGCGCGCCGCCGCCCTCGCCGGCGTCGGCGTCCTGGCCCTGTGCACCCTGCTGGTGTCGGTGCTGCTCGGCGTGCCCGGTCCCCGCGCCGCCCAGGCGGTCGAGGCGACCACCGATCCCGCCACGTCCACCCCGTCGGGCACGGCGCCCACCACTACACCCACCACCAGCCAGCCGACGACCGAGCCGACCACCCAGCCCACCACCGCGCCGACCACCCAGCCCACCACGGCACCCACCACCGAGCCGACGACCCCGCCGACGACCGGCGCCGTCGCGGTCGACGACGCCGTGCTGCGCTGGGGACTGACGAACGAGTCGAACAACGCCGCCCACGAGCCCGGCGCGCACAACTTCTTCTCCGCCGGACGCGCGGTGCCCGGGGTCGGCGTCCACCTCCGCGAGCGGCAGTGGGCCGCGAGCGACGGCGGCGTGAGCGTCGAGAAGTGGGACGGCTCGACCTGGCGCACCGCCACGTGGGACGGGCTGCGCACCACGAGCGCCGGAGCGCCCATCACCAACCCGAGCGCCGGCACGTTCAGCAACCACCAGGTCGTGCTGCGCGCCGGGGCGGGGGAGGTGGACCGCGCGGCCGGCACCGCCCGCATCGCGTGGACGGGCACCTTCACCGTCCTCTACTACTCCGGCCGCTCGTTCTTCCACGTCTCCGACCCCGTGCTCGCCGTCGCGGACGGGCGCGGCACCCTGACCGCGACCGTCACCGGCTACGCCTCGTCGCGCGAGGACCCCACGCAGCGGGAGCCCCTCGCGCCCCGGGAGGTGCGCCTCGCCGACCTCCCGGCCGTCGACCTCGATGACGTCACCGGCTTCACCACGACCCCCGCCTACCGCGGGGTGCGGGTGAGCGGCACGGCGCAGCGCACCGACGGCGCCGACGCCGGCTCCTTCCCGCAGTCGTTCGTCACCCTCATGGAGGAGCTCGGCACGGGCGCCTTCTGGTACTCCAGCGGCGCCTCCACCGACGCCTTCAAGGTGGCGCTGCCGGTGACGGTCTCGTACGACGCGTCCGCCCCCGTCGTCGTGCCTCAGCCCGCGCCGGCCCCGACCGTCGTCGTACCCGTGCCGGAGAACACGGCCCTCGCGCCCCCGCCACGCCCGGGCCCCGCTGCCCGGCCCGCCGGGCCGTCGGTCCCGTCGGCCCCGGCGGCGCC
>NZ_JAHWBL010000112.1:0-1460 GCF_029493445.1 Nocardioides sp. ChNu-99
CTCGCCGACGAGGCGCGTGAGGAACCCGGCGACCAGCGGGACACCGAGGAAGATCAGCACGCTGAGGGCGATGGCGCCGACGGAGAACTCGGCCGACGTCGTCTCCAGGCCCAGCCACCCGGGCAGGGTCTGCAGGTAGAACCAGCCCAGGGCGGCGAAGGCGACGATCTGGAACACGGAGTTGATGGCCACGAGCACGGCCGCCGCCTCGCGGTCACCGCACGCGAGGTCGTTCCAGATCAGCACCATCGCGATGCAACGCGCCAGGCCGACGATGACGAGGCCGGTGCGGTACTCCGGGAGGTCCGGCAGGAGCAGCCAGGCCAGCGCGAACATGAGCGCCGGCCCGACGACCCAGTTGAGCACCAGCGACGCGACGAGCAGCTTGCGGTCGGACGTGACCCGCGAGGTCTCCGTGTAGCGGACCTTGGCCAGCACCGGGTACATCATCAGCAGCAGCCCGATCGCGATCGGCAGCGAGACCCCGCCGATCTCGACGGCCTCGAGGGCCTCGTCGATGCCGGGCACGGCCCGACCCAGCACGAGCCCGAGGGCCATGGCGGCGATGATCCACACCGGCAGGAACCGGTCCAGCAACGACAGCTGGGCGACCACGCCCGCCTCGGTGCCCTGGTCGCTCGACGGGGTGGACGTGGGGTGCGAGGTCGTGCTCACGAGATCTCCGATCCGTTGCTGCGGGTGGCGCGGATGATGGCCGCGGCCGCCTGGTCGTGGACGCGGTGGGTGGTCTCGATGGTGACCTGCTCCCACCCGGTCGCGATGAGGGTGTCGCGGTACTCGGCCTCAGTCATCGCACCCGCGATGCACCCGGTGAACGCGGCGACGTCGGCTCGGGTCGTCTCGTCCATGCCCTCGTCGGCGACCACGTCGGAGACCGCGAACCGGCCGCCCGCACGGGTCACCCGTGCGGCCTCGGCCAGCGCGACCCGCTTGTCCGCGGCCAGGTTGATCACGCAGTTGGAGATGACCACGTCCACCGACGCATCGGGCAGCGGGACGTCCTCGAGGTAGCCCTCGAGGAACTCGGCGTTGTCCACCCCCGCCGCCACGGCGTTGTCCCGGGCGAGCGCGAGCATCTCCGTGGTCATGTCGAGCCCGTAGACCTTGCCCGACGGGCCGACCCGGCGCGCCGAGATCAGGACGTCCCCGCCGGCACCCGAACCCAGGTCGAGCACGACCTCGCCCGCAGCGAGGTCGGCGACCGCCGTGGGGACGCCACAGCCCAGGGAGGCCTCGAGAGCAGCCGCCGTGGCGCCGTCGCCCTGCTCGCCGTCGCGCTCGGCGCCTGCGTACAAGCCCGACCCGAACACCGTCACGCCGTCACGCTCGTTGTCCCGGTACAGGTCCGTCTCCGACAGCAGCACGGGGTTCGGCCCGCAGCAGCCCGCAGCAGACTGCGACGACCGTGCCGCCTCGGCGTACCGAGCCCGCACGGTCTC
>NZ_JAHWBL010000113.1:0-1460 GCF_029493445.1 Nocardioides sp. ChNu-99
CCTGCCCGGGTGGCTGGGCCTGGAGACGACGTCGGCCGAGTTCTCCGTCGGCGCCATCGCCCTCAGCGTGCTGATCTTCCTCGGTGTCCCGCTGGTCGCCGGGTTCCTCACGCGCCTCGTCGGCGAGCGGACCAGGGGTCGCGACTGGTACGAGGGCACCTTCCTGCCGAGGATCGGCCCCGTGGCCCTCTACGGGCTGCTGTTCACCATCGTCGTGCTGTTCGCCCTCCAGGGCGACGCCATCACCTCCCAGCCCTGGGACGTGGCCCGGATCGCGCTGCCGCTGCTGGCCTACTTCCTCGTGATGTTCGGCGTCTCGTGGGTCGTCGGTGTCCGCCTGCGGCTGGGCTACGCGAAGACCTCGACGCTGGCGTTCACCGCGGCCGGCAACAACTTCGAGCTGGCCATCGCGGTCGCGATCGGCACCTTCGGCGTCACCTCGGGCCAGGCCCTGGCTGGCGTCGTCGGTCCCCTCATCGAGGTGCCCGTCCTCGTCGCCCTCGTGTACGTCGCCCTGTGGCTGCGCGATCGCGCCCCCTCCGGCGACCCCTCCCGCGTCCCGGCCCGCTGATCCGTACCCTCCACCCGACACCGAGGAGCCCACCGCATGACGACTGCCGACGCCGCCCACCTCCCCGACGGCACGGACGGCGGGGAGACGCGGCCCCAGGTCGTGTTCGCCTGCCGCGCCAACGGCGGGCGCTCGGTCGCCTCCCGCCTGCTGACGGAGCACTACGCCGGGGGCCGCGTGGTCGCGATCTCCGCCGGCACCGAGCCCGGCGAGCACGTCCACCCCGAGGTCGCCCGCGTGCTGGAGTCCCTCGGTCTGGACACCTCGCGGGAGTCCCCGAAGCTGCTGACCACCGAGATGATCGCCGGGAGCGATCTGGCCATCACGCAGGGCTGCGGCGAGAACTGCCCCTACGTCCCCGGCGCCCGCTACCGCGACTGGCCCCTCGACGACTCCAAGGGGCAGGACGAGACCGAGGTACGACGGATCATCGCCGACATCGACGGCCGCGTCCGTGAGCTCCTCGTCGAGCTGGTCCCCGACATCGACCTCCCGCCCAGCCTCCTCGCCACCAACTGATTCAACCCACGACCCCCTCCGTCGCAGCCACGCCTGCCCGGACCCAGGAGCGATCAACGAACATGAGCGACCACACCACCCCCGCTGCCGGGGAGTCCCGCAACGTCATCGTCATCGGGTCCGGGCCGTCGGGCTACACGGCCGCGGTGTACGCCGCGCGCGCGAACCTCGCGCCCCTGGTGTTCGAGGGCTCGGTCACGGCCGGCGGCGCGCTGATGAACACCACCGAGGTGGAGAACTTCCCGGGCTTCCGCGACGGCATCATGGGCCCCGCGCTGATGGACGAGATGCGCGCGCAGGCCGAGCGCTTCGGCGCCGAGCTCGTGCCCGACGACGTCGTGTCGGTCGACCTCACCGGTGACATCAAGGT
>NZ_JAHWBL010000114.1:0-1356 GCF_029493445.1 Nocardioides sp. ChNu-99
GAGCCGGCCACCGAGGCCATGCCGCTGGCCGAGGACGCTCCGCCGCCCCCGCCGCCGGCCTGGGCGCCGGGTGGTGGCTACGCGCCGCCGCCGCCCCCGCCCGCACCCTCCGAGGGCTTCGCCGCCCCCGCGTGGGCCGGTCCGCCGGCACCCGCGGGCGACGACGACGTCGACCACGACGGGATGACGCAGGCCGGGGGCTGGGACCCCGCCCAGTTCTCCCGGCCATCGCACGGCATCCCCGGCCAGCCGCCGGCGCCCAGCGTCACGTCGCGCCCGGTGGCCAAGCTGGTGATCTCCAGCGGCGACACCGTGGACGTCGACCGCGCGATCCTCGTGGGCCGCGCGCCGGAGGCCCGGCGGTTCAGCTCGACCGAGCAGCCGCGCCTGGTGACGGTGCCCAGCCCGCAGCAGGAGATCTCCTCGACCCACCTCGAGGTGCGCCCCGGCTCCGGCGTCGACCACGGCTCGGCCGTCGTCACCGACATGGGCTCGACCAACGGCACCGTGCTCATGCAGCCCGGCCTGCCGCCGGAGGAGCTGCAGCCCGGCATCGCGGTGCAGCTCATCCCGGGCGCCGTCATCGACCTCGGCGACGGCGTCACCATCCAGGTCGCCAACCCCTGAGCCGGGGGGTCCGCCCCGTCCCGCCGGCCCCGCCCCGCTCGTCCACCCGCCCGCCCGTGATCCCCGAGGTGCCCCGATGTCCCTGTCCGCTGCCGACGCGTCCGCGCCGGCCGCCGAGGTCGACCGCCGCTTCCTCGCCCTCGTCGTCGACCGGCTCGTGGGCTGGGGCCTCATGGCGGGCATCGGCTGGGCGGCGTGGCGCTACCTCGGCCAGGAGGGGCGCACGGCGCTCGCGTGGGGCGTCGCGGTCGCCGGGGTGCTGCTGGTCGGCCTGGTCTTCGCGGTGCTGACGGGCACGCGCGGGGTGACCCCGGGCAAGGCCCTGCTCGGGCTGCGGGTCGTGCACCACGGCACGGGTACGCCGATCGGCGTCGGCCCCGCGGTGCTCCGCTCGCTCATCGTGTTCGCGGCCACCGTGCCGCTCGGGTTCGGCCTCGTGACGCTGGCGTGGACGGCCGTCACCGACCAGGGTCGTCAACGGCGCGGCTTCCACGACCTCATCGCGAACTCGGTGGTGCTCGACGTGCGTCGCCGCGCCGCCGACGAGGCGCCGCCCGAGGACGAGGCGCCGCGCCACGTCGTCAACCTGACGGCGATGCGCCTGCGCCCCGCCCCGGCGGACCCGACCCCGGCGCGACAGCCCGCCCCCGTGCCGCAGCCGGCACCGGTATCCCAGCCCGCCCCCGCGCCGCCGCCGGCCCCGCCGGCGCACCCGCAGCCGGTGCGTCA
>NZ_JAHWBL010000115.1:0-1345 GCF_029493445.1 Nocardioides sp. ChNu-99
TGTCGCGTGCCGGGTCTGATGGAGGCTCTCATTCCACGGAAGGATGAGAGTCATGGCGGCACCGAGGAAGTACCCAGAGGAGCTTCGGGAGCGGGCTATCCGGATGGCGGTCGATCTGCGGCGTGACCCGGCCGCGAGGTCGGGTGCTCTGCGTCGGGTCGGTGAGCAGCTGGGGATCAACCCCGAGACGCTGCGCAACTGGGTTCAGCAGGCCGAGATCGACGAGGGGCACCGCCCCGGCGTGACCACTGCCGAGGCGCAGCGGATCGGTGAGCTCGAACGCGAGAACCGTGAGTTGCGGCGAGCGAACGAGATCTTGCGGACGGCGTCGGCGTTTTTCGCCGCGGCGGAGCTCGACCGCAAGCTGAAGTGAGCACCGCGGTGCCGACTCCGGTGCTGGTCGACTACATCGACCAGCACCGGGAGCGGTTCGGGGTCGAGCCGATCTGCACCGTCCTACGAGCGGCTGGGATGCAGATCGCCCCGAGCACCTACTACGCCAGCAAGTCCCGTCCGCCCTCGGCGCGTGTGGTCGTCGACGAGCAGCGGCTGGCGGTGATGCGTCGTGTCCACGAGGAGAACTACGGCGTCTACGGGGTCCGCAAGATGCACGCCGAGCTCAACCGTCGCGGCCATCGGATCGCCAGGTGCACCGTGCACCGGCTGATGCGCGCCGAGGGCCTACGCGGGATCAGCAGAGCCAAGGGACCGCGCACGACAGTCCCTGGGAGCGGCCCGGACACCCGGCCGGACCTGCTCGATCGTGACTTCAAGGCGCCGGCACCGAACCGGGTCTGGGTCGCGGACATCACCTACTGCCGCACCTTCGCCGGCTGGGTCTACGCGGCGTTCGTCATCGACGTCTTCTCCCGCCGAGTCGTGGGTTGGCAGCTGTCGAAGAGCCTGCGCACCGACCTCGCGTTGGACGCCCTCGAGATGGGGCTGTGGACCCGCGAGCACGCGGGTCAGGACACCACCGGCCTGATCGCGCACAGCGACAAGGGCGTTCAGTACCTCGCGGTGCGCTACACCCAGCGGTTGGCCGAGGCCGGCGCTGTCGCGTCGGTGGGGTCGACGGGCGATAGCTACGACAACGCCCTCGCCGAGGCGTTCAACTCGCTGTTCAAGGCCGAGCTGGTCCGCAACAAGGGGCCGTGGAAGAGCATCGACGACCTCGAGATCGCGGTCGCGGAGTACGTCGATTGGTTCAACCATCGACGCCTGCACGGCGAGATCGGGCTCGTCCCACCGGTCGAGTTCGAGGAGGACTACTACCGGCACAACACCGCGCCGACTACCGTCAGCGCGTCAGTTCAGAGCCTCCACTGAACCCGGCACGCGACAC
>NZ_JAHWBL010000116.1:0-1343 GCF_029493445.1 Nocardioides sp. ChNu-99
TGGGCGTCGCGCCCGCCGCGGCGCCGGCCGGCTCCCGCCCGGCGACGGCGCGCGTCCCCCTCACCAGCCAGCCCGGGGGCGTGCCCCTGCGCCCGATGAGCACCGGGGACGTGCTCGACACCGCGCTGCGCGTCCTGCGCACCGCCCCCGGCGCCACGCTGGGCGCCGCCCTCGTCGTGGCCGCCGTGACGCTCGTCGTCCCGGTGCTCGTCGTCGGGGGCCTGACCACCGTGGCGGGGGCGGCCGCCGGCGACGGTCTCGGGGACGGCTCCGCGGAGTCGCTCACCCGCCTGCTCGGCTCCGGCACGGTCCTCGTCGTGGGGCAGGTCGTCTCCCTCGTGGGCTCCGCCTACCTGGCCGGCATCCTCGCCCACGTGGTGCACGCCGCCGCCGTGGGCGAGCTCATCACCCTCGACGAGGCGTGGCGACGGCTGCGGGGACGGCGCTGGGCGCTGCTGGGCCTGACCGTCCTCGTCGCCGTCGGCTACGCGCTGCTCGTCGGCGGCTACCTGCTGTCGGTCGTGCTGCTCGCCGGGACCGGCTCGGTGGGCCTCACGGTGCTCTACTGCCTGCTCACGGGTCCGCTCCTGGTCCTCCTGGTGCTCTGGACGGGGGTCCGCCTCACCGGGCTCGCCCTCGTGGCCGTGGCGCTCGAGCGCACGGGGGTGGGCCGCGGGCTCGGCCGGGCGCTCGCGCTGACGCGCCGCTCCTTCTGGCGGGTGCTGGGCACGTGGCTCCTCGCCGGGCTCGTCTGCTTCGTGGCCACCCTGCTGCTCTCCGCGCCCTTCACCATCGGCGCCGAGGTGGCGCCGTCCGCGGCCGGCGAGGCGGGCGAGTGGATCGCCGTCGGCCTCACCGCGCTGGGCTCGGTGGCCGTGGGGGCCCTCGTGACGCCGTACCTGGCCGCGGTGGTGGCCGTGCAGTACCTCGACCTGCGCATCCGCGGCGAGGGGTACGACGTCACGCTGTGGACGCAGGCCGACGACGGGCGCACGGGGGGACGCCGGTGAGGATCCTGGCCGACCCGCCGCTCGACCCCACCCCCGGCGAGGCCCGGGACGCGCTGCGCCGCGAGCTGCTCCGCCCGGAGTACAACGACAGCGACCTCGTGCAGCGCCTCCTCGACCGCCTCCGGCGCTGGCTCGACGACGGGGTGAGCACCACCGCCGACTCCCCGCCCCTGCAGACCTTCGCCACCCTGCTCGTCGCCGTCCTGCTCGTGCTCGCGCTCGCGTGGCTGCTGACCCGGCTGCGCGGCTCGGCCCGGGTGCGCCGCGCCGGGGCGGTGCTCGGCGAGCGCGGGATCGGCGCCGCCGAGCTGCGGGCCCGCGCCGAGGCGGCCC
>NZ_JAHWBL010000117.1:0-1332 GCF_029493445.1 Nocardioides sp. ChNu-99
TGAACCGTCACGGGTTTGATGCCGCTTCCTTGTGAGTCAAGGAGGATGAGCACATGCCTAAGAAGGTGGATCCCGCTGTGAAGGAGCGGGCGATTCGGATGGTCGCGGAGCACCGCGGCGACTACAGGTCGTTGACCGCGGTCGCGCAGGTCGTGGCCGAGCAGCTCGGTCTCGGGAAGGAGACCGTGCGGCGGTGGGCGGTCCAGGCCGACATCGACGCCGGCGCCCGGCCCGGCGTGACGAGCGAAGAATCGGCTGAGATCAAGAAACTGAAGGCCGAGAACCGTCGACTGCGTGAGGACAACGAGATCTTGCGCAAGGCCTCGATTTTCTTCGCCGGGGAGCTCGACCCCCGCAACCGCTGATCATGTCCTTCATCGAAGACATGAGAGCCGAGGGCCACGCCGTCGAGTCGACCTGCCGGGTGCTCACCGCACACGGCTGCAGCGTCGCGGCGCGGACCTACAGGGCTTGGCGACGCTCGAACCAGCCGGTCGCGGCCAGGACCGTCTCGGACGCGATGATCGTCGACGCCCTGCTTGCCACCGTCGGGACACCTGAGGGGCTCTACGGGCGGCGGAAGATGACCGCGCACCTGCGCCGTCAAGGGCTGGACGTGGCGCACTGCACGGTGGACCGGTTGATGCGCGACCTCGGCATGAACGGCGTGCGCCGCGGCAAGAAACTGCGCACCACCATCCCCGGCCGTGACGGGCACCGGGCCGGTGACCTGCTGGACCGCGACTTCACCGCCACAGCGCCCAACACCAGGTGGGTCGCTGACTTCACCTACGTCCGCACCTGGGCCGGGTTCGTCTACGTCGCGTTCGTCGTCGACTGCTTCGCCCAGCGGATCGTGGGCTGGCACGCCGCCACGACGAAGGTCACCGACCTGGTGCTGACGCCGGTGCGGATCGCGATGTGGGACCGCGACCGCCACGGCCACCCGATCGAGCCCGGCACGCTGGTTTGTCACTCGGATGCGGGCAGTCAGTACACGTCGCTGCGGTACACCGAGCACCTCGCACTCGAGGGCATCGCGCCCTCGATCGGGACAGTCGGCGATGCCTATGACAACGGCCTCATGGAGTCCATCATCGGCCTGTACAAGACCGAGGCCATCGCCACCGACGTCTTCCACGAAGGTCCGTTCAAGACTCTCGTCGACGTCGAGTACGCCACCGCCGGCTGGGTCGACTGGTGGAACTACCGCCGCCTGCACTCCAGCATCGGCCAGATCCCACCAGCCGAGCACGAGCACGACTACTACGCTGCCCTCGACCGAGAGCCGCACCCCGTATAGAAGCGGCAGAGAACCCGTGACGGTTCACA
>NZ_JAHWBL010000118.1:0-1234 GCF_029493445.1 Nocardioides sp. ChNu-99
GGGGGCGGTGGGGCAGGCGCGGCGGGCGCCACCGGGCCGACGGGGACGCCGTGGAGCGCCTCGACGGCGGCAGGGCCCCCGCCGTACGCCCGCCCGAGGGCGCGGACCTTCCACCCGTCGCCGCGGCGGTAGAGCTCGACGACCGCCACGGCCGCGCCCGGGCCCACCGGCGCGGGCACGAAGCGCACGACCCCCACCCCGCGGCCGTCCAGCAGCTCGGCGGTCGCGGCCACCCCGTCCAGCGCCGTCACCATCACGGTGGTCACCGCGGCCGGCAGCCCCGCGAGGTCGAGGCCGACCGAGCCGCGCCCCGAACCCAGCGGCTGCCCGAGGACGGCGCGCCCGTCGGGCCCGAGCGGGAGGGCGACGAGGGCCGCGCCGGGCAGCTCGACGGCGCACCACGGGGAGCCCCAGACCGTGTTCTGGCCGGCCACCAGGGTCTCGGTCACCTCGGCGCTCCTCGGGGTGGTCGGGGTCGTCGGGGTCGGGCGGCCCGCAGGCCGCTCAGAGGTACTTCGTCAGGCCGGGGATCGCCTCGCCCGGGACCTTCGCATTGAATCCGTCACCGATGGCCTGCATCTTCCAGCCGCCGCCCTCGCGGAACACGCGCGCCATGGCCATGGCCGTGAACGGCATGCCCCCGGCCAGCGTGAAGCGGGCGAGCTCCCCGTCGGCCTGGTCGACGAGGCGGCAGAACGCGTTCTGCACCTGCTCGAAGGTCTGGCCGGAGTAGCTGGTGACGATGAAGACCAGGTTGTCGACGTGCACCGGCACGCGCGTGAGGTCGACGAGGATCGTCTCGTCGTCGCCGGAGCCGTCGCCGGTGCGGTTGTCGCCCTGGTGCTGCACCGAGCCGTCACGGGTGACGAGGTTGTTGTAGAACGCCAGGTCCACCGGCTGCTGCCCCGCGAAGAGCACGACGGAGGCGTCGAGGTCGATGTCGACCTCGCGCGAGCCGAAGATGCCGCCCTTCCGGATCGGGTCCCAGCCCAGGCCCATGCGGACCACCGTGAGGGCCTGCCCGCCGTCCTTCGTCAGCCGGACCCGCTGGCCCTTCTGCAGCGACACCGGGGCGCCCTTGCGGAGGCTGACCTCGCCGCCCTGACCGCCCGGAGCACCGGGCTGGCCGGCGGGCTGTCCGGCGGGCTGGCCGCCGCCGTACGCCGGGGCGGGCGGCGTCGGCGACCCGCCCCACGACGGGGCGGCGGGGGGCGCCGACGGGGGCGGGGTGGGC
>NZ_JAHWBL010000119.1:0-1088 GCF_029493445.1 Nocardioides sp. ChNu-99
AGCCCAGCCCGCGCAGCCGGGGCCCGCCGTACCGGTCGAGGAGCACCCGGTCGAGCAGCCCCGCCCGGCGCCGACGGCGCCGCGGCCGCACCCGGCCGCGGACGCCACCCCGACCCCCACGCCCGCTCCTGCGCCGGTGGAGCCCGCGTGGGCACCCGGCGCGTCCGCCGACCCCGAGCCGCTGGCGCTCTCCGCGCTCGCCCACGCCCCGGTCGACACCACTCCCGACGCCGCCCCGACGAGCACCGGCGCCTCGCCCGCGGCCGTGCCGGGTCCGGCCGTCGCCGGGTCCGACGAGCCCCCCGCCGGTCGCGGTGGTCGCGGTGGTCGCGGTCGTCGCGGGAGGGGCCGGGACGCGCGCCGGGAGCGAGAGCAGGACGGGCCCACCGACCCGCACGAGCCACGGCGCCGCCGGTCCCTGGTCGTCCTCGCCGTGCTCGCCCTCGTGCTGGGCCTCGGCCTGGGCGTGGTCGGGTTCGGACTGCGCGGCGGGGACGACGAGGCCGACCGCCCGCAGCAGACGCCGACGGTCGGCGCCGTGCCGACGGCCAGCACGCCGCCGGCGGAGGACCCGCCGCTCGACCCCCGCCCCGACCCCGAGCTGGCGGTCGTGTTCCAGACCCTCGACGCCTCCGGGCTCGACCTCGAGCTGGCGTGGACCGACCCGAGCGAGGGCACCGCACGGTTCTTCGTCGCCCGCACGTCGGGCCCGCAGGGGTCGGTCGTCTCCTACGAGGCCGAGCTCGCGCCGGGCACCCGCGAGGTCGTGCTGCCCGGGGCGCTGGCCGCGGGGGGACGGCAGTGCTACGCCATCCTCCTCGTCATGCCGACGGGCCCGGTCGGGCTGTCCGAGGTCCGCTGCATCACCGCCCCGACGTCCTGAGGCCGCTGCAGGGACGAGCGGGTCAGCGGCGCCGGAGCACCCGCGGGTCGAGGTACCACCACGCGCGGCGCCACCACGGCACGCTGCGGCGCACCGCCCGCCGTACCTCCCGCACGGCCCGCCGGTCCTCGGTCGTCGGGGCTCCGGCGCCCGTCGAGCCCGGGGCGAACGCGGCGCGGTCGGCCGCGCGGGCGAGCCGGGTGGC
>NZ_JAHWBL010000012.1:0-73434 GCF_029493445.1 Nocardioides sp. ChNu-99
CGTGCGTGAGGTGCGCCGGCCGGCGTGGCACGGCTGCGACCGGCCGTGGCTGCCCGGCGACGGGCGCGGCGGGCGCGGCTCAGCCCGCTGACCCCGCCATCGCCCGCAGCCGCTCCGCGAGCCGGGCGGCCGTCGTGCGCAGCTCCGGCGGCTCCAGCACCTCGAGCGGCGCGTCGATCTCGGCGAGCCGCAGCGCCATCCAGTCGAGGTCGTCGGCGCCGGCGACGAGGAGCGACCAGCCGGGCTCGGCGTCGGCCTCGACGCTCGCCGTACCCGGTCCGACCAGCGTGCGGAGCCGCTCCGGCGGCAGGGCGACGCGGACGCGGGCGCGGTGCCGGTACGGCGCGGTGGTGACCGCCCCCTGCACGTACGCCGCGGGGTCGGGGTGGGCGGGCCGCGCGCAGCGCCACGTCGTGACGACGAGCGCGGAGAGCCGGTCGACGCGGAAGGTGCGCCAGTCGTCGCGCGCGGTGTCCCAGGCCAGGAGGTACCACCACCGTCCGGTCGCGACGATCCCCGAGGGCTCGACGTCGCGCTCCGCGCGGCTGCCGTCGGCCCGCTCGTAGGCGAAGCGCACCCGCAGGCGGTCCCGCGTGGCGCGGGCCAGCAGCATGAGGTCGCCCCCGTCCACGTCGGTGCCGCCGCGGTCGAGGATGGCCGTGGTCTCGGCGATCGCCCGGACCTCCGCCCGCAGCCGCGGGGGCAGCACCTGGTCGAGTTTCGCCAGCGTGCGCAGGGTCGCGTCGGCCGCCCCGGTGACGGTGCCGCCGGCGGCGAGGAGCAGCGACAGCGTCGTCGCGATGGCCTCGTCGGAGTCGAGGAGCAGCGGGGGCAGTGCCGTACCGGCACCCAGCTGGTACCCACCGCCCACCCCCTGCGAGGCGTTGACCGGGTAGCCGAGCTCGCGCAGCCGCGCGACGTCGCGGCGCACGCAGCGGTCGGTCACGCCCAGCTCGGCGGCCAGCTCGGGTCCCGTCCAGGTGCGCCGCGCCTGCAGCAGGCCGAGGAGGCGCAGGACGCGGTGGGTCGTGCCGTCGGCCATGCGGGGATCCTGCCACGGATAGCGGACCGGAACAGTCCTGCAGGCCTGCCACGGTGGGGCCATGGACCCAGAGGAGCGGTACACGCGGTGGGCGGGGGTGCTGCCCCCGTCCGACCCGACGGACGGCCCGGCACCCGCGCGACGCACGGCCGACTGGCGCCCGCGGCGTCGTCGGTCCCCGAGGACGGGAGGTGCGCCGTGGCGCGCACGATCCAGGTGACCTTCGACTGCGGCGACCCGGCGGCCCTCAGCGCCTTCTGGTGCGCGGCGGTGGGCTACGAGCGCGACGCCCCGCCGGGCGGGTTCGCCACGTGGGAGGAGGCGCTCGACGCGTGGCAGGTGCCGGCGGAGCGCCGCAACGACGCCTCGGCCTGCCACGACCCCGACGGGACCGGCCCGCGGTTCTACTTCCAGCGCGTGCCCGAGGGCAAGACCGCCAAGAACCGGCTGCACCTCGACCTGCGGGCCGCACCCGGCCTCGAGGGCGACGAGCGGATGGCCGCGCTCGAGGCGGAGTGCGAGCGTCTGGTGGCCCTCGGCGCCACGCGCCGGGAGCGGCACGAGCCGGACCCGCCGACGAGCAACGGGTTCATCGTCATGACCGATCCCGAGGGCAACGAGTTCTGCCTCGACTGAGGCCTCAGAGCTCGACGCCGGCGTCGGCCAACGCGTCCTGGGCCACGCGGAACGCGGCCCGGGCCGCGGGGACGCCGCAGTAGACGGCGCTCTGCAGGAACACCTCGGCGAGCTCCTCGACGCTGACCCCGCTGCCCAGGGCGGCGTGCACGTGCGCGGGGAGCTCGTCGTGGGCCCCGCTGGCCACGAGCGCCGAGAGCCCGACCAGCGCGCGGGTACGCCGGTCCAGCCCGGGCCGGCTCCACACCCCGCCCCAGGCGTACTGCGTGACCAGGTCCTCGAAGTCGGCCGTGAAGGGGGTGGTCGCAGCCTCGAGGCGGTCGGCGTGGACGTCGCCGAGCACCTGGCGCCGCACGGTCGCCCCGACCGCGCGGCGCTGCCACTCGGTGACGACGGGCCCGCTCAGCAGGGCGTCGCGCAGGAGGTCCGCGACGAGCGCGGGGGCCTCGACGGGCGCGAGGTGGGCGACGTCGTCGAGCACCACGGCGCGGCCGTGCGGGACGGCCGCCGCGACCGCCTCGACGTCCGCCAGCGGGACGGTCTCGTCGTCCGCGCCCGCGACGGCCAGCAGCGGCGCGGCCACGCCGCCGAGCCGGTCGCGCAGGTCGTGGGCGGCCAGGGCCCGGCACACCGCGGCGTACCCGTGCGCGTCCGCGCCGCGCAGCGCGGCCAGCAGCGCCCCCGCCCGCTCGGGCTCCCGCTCGGCGAACCCCGGCGCGAACCAGCGCTTCGCCGCCTCCTCCACCATCGTCTCCGTGCCGAAGGCGCGCACCATGGCGGCGCGCTCCTGCCAGCCGTCGGGCGTCCCCATCCGTGCCGCCGCGCCCAGCGACGCGACCGACGACACCCGGCCGGGCGCGTCGAGGAGCAGCTGCAGGCCGACCGCGCCGCCGACGCCGACGCCGGCGTGCGCGAACGTGCCGTTGCCCTCGCCGCGGGCCACGAGCAGCCGCTCGGCGAGGGCGAGGACGGCCCTCGCGAGCTCGGCGACGGTGAAGGCGTCGTCCGGCGCCGGGCTCGCGCCGTGGCCGGGCAGGTCCCACGCGACGACGTGGAAGTCGTCGGCGAGCAGCTCGGCGCACGGGCCCCACGCGGTGACGGCCGAGGTGCCGAGCGTCGGGCCCAGCAGCAGGACGGGCCCGCGCCCGGGCGCGCCGAGCTCGGTGGCGCCGAGGTGCGGGACGCTCACGGCTTGATCCGCTGGTCCACGACGGGGTCGATGATCCCCAGGTACGACGCGGGGTCGCCGCCACCGGTCGCCTCCTCCGGGACGCTGGCGGGCGAGCCGTCGCCGCCCTCGAGCAGCACCCGGACCGCGTCGCGCTCGCGCAGGACGCCCTCGGCCGCCCGCACGCGCTCGCCCATCGTGACCACGTCGACGCGCAGTCCGGACACGAGCTCGGACAGGTGGGAGGCCGCGACCACCGTGCGGCGGGCCAGGTCGCGCAGCGTGGCCCACTCGGCGTGCCACGCGCCGTCGGAGCGCTCGTCGTTCGCCAGGCCGGCCGCCGTGTGCAGCGTCGCGGCCAGCCCGGGGGCGGTGATCGCGGCGCGTCGTACCAGGGTCGCGAGGACGGGCACCTGCTGGTGCGGGGTGGTCGAGGAGTCGCCGCGGCCCGGGGCCACGGGCTCGGAAACCTCGGCGACCTCGGGGCGGGTCAGGGTCACGACGTCGGCGGCGACGTGGCCCATCGCCGAGCACGTCGTCGCGAGCGCGTCGCCGACGCGGGTGACCGGGAAGCGGCTCGTGAACCAGGGCGGCGAGGGCTGCAGGCCCAGGGTCGCGGCGGCGTCGGCGGCGACCTTCGACGCCACGTCGACCGGGTCGCGGACACCCCGGAGCCGGGCCAGCTCGACGGTCGCGGCCAGCGTGCCGGCCGTCCCGCCCACCTGGGCGGGAAGGATCGAGTGGGCGAACGCGACGGAGGCCCGCGCGTCCTTCACCCCGGCCAGCCAGCCGGCGGCGCGCGCCCCGAAGGTCGTGGGCACGGCGTGCTGCGTGACGGTTCGGCCCACCATGAGGGTGCCGCGGTGGGCGCCGGCCAGCGCCGTGATCGCCGTGACCTGCACGCCGAGCTCGATCTCGAGGCGCCGCAGCGTCGTGCCGGCGCAGATCATGAGGGCGGTGTCGACCACGTCCTGGCCCGACAGGCCCTGGTGCAGCCAGTGGGCGGCCTCGTCCCGTCCCGCCACCACCAGCCGGTTGCGCAGCATCGCGACCAGCGGCACCACCGGGTCGCCGCCGGCCTCGGCCGCGACCACCACCCCGGCCATGTCGTCGGGGGTCAGCCCGTCGAGCAGGTCGTCGGCGCTCACCACCGCGGCGGCGGGCGCGAGCCCGCGGGCGGCGAGCGCGGCCGACCACGCCGCCTCCATCGCCACCATCCCCTCGAGGAGGGCAGCGTCGGTGAAGAGGGCACCCGCCCGCTCGTCACCCGGCCAGAAGAGGTCGCTCACCGGGCCAGTCTCCCGGATGGGGGTGGTCCCCGTCGTCGTACGCCCGGCGAGAGACGCGTGTCGCACCCCCGACACCCGCCCCGTACGACGGACGCGGGCCGGCCGCACCCCACGTCGTGGTGGTGCGGCCGGCCCGCGTCGGGGTCGTGCGGTGCGTCAGGGCTGCTGCGGCGGGTCCTGCGGTCGCGAGAACTGCTGCGTGTCGTTGGGCGGGCGGACCATCGTGCGGTCGGTCGCCTCGTCCTCACCGGGCTGGCCCGGCTGGCCCGGCTGGGGCGCGCCGTACGGGCCGGGCTGGGCGTAGCCACCCTGGCCCGGGGCGGGCTGGGGCGCGCCGTACTGGTGCTGGCCCGGCTGACCCGGCTGGCCCGGCTGGCCGTAGCCACCCTGGCCGGGGGCGGGCTGGCCGGGCGCGGGCTGGCCGTAGCCCTGCCCGTACCCGCCCTGCGGCGCGCCGTACTGCTGGCCCGGCTGGGCCTGCGGCGCCCCGTACTGCTGGCCGGGGTGGCCGTGACCGCCCTGGTCGTAGCCGCCCTGGGGCGCGCCGTACTGCTGGCCCGGCTGGCCGTAGCCCGGCTGGGCGTGCTGGCCGTGCTGCTGGGCGCCGGTGTTCTGCGGCACGATCGAGCCGAGCACGCTGCGGATGGCGGGCGGCACGGTCAGCGCCACGATCGCCAGCACCGGCAGGCCCAGCCAGGCGCCGGACTGGTAGACGGTGAAGAAGGTCTGCACGAACCCGGTGAGCTCGACGTCGCCGCGGAAGTCCTCCGGGACGCCGGCGATGGCGTGGGTCAGCTGCGCGGCGATGCCCTGGGGGCTGGCGTCGTCGGAGCCGTTGAGGACCGCGATGAAGACGATGCCGAGCACGAAGACGCCGGCGGCCATGCCGAGCACGACGAGGCGGCCCTTGCGGGGGTCGGACAGCATCGTGAGGGCCGGGATGAAGGCGAGCGCCGCGGCGATCACGCCGAGCACGAGCGGCACCACGGTGCCGCCGCCGAACGCGTCGTCCTCGATCAGGCCGAGGAGCGTGGCGACGACGGTGATGGCGATGACGGTGCCCGAGATCAGCAGCGCCAGCTTGGCGGTGCCCACCCAGCCCCAGAAGGGCTCCTGCGGGCGGGTGGCCCGCACGACCGGGCGCGACACGAGCAGCGCGGCGAGGGCGCCGAGGACGAGGACGCTGGAGCCGGGGAAGAACCACTTCTCGTGGATGGCGCCGAAGATGCCGTCGCCGTCTCCGGTGAACATCGCGCACACGAGGCCGGTGAAGCCGATCGTGGCGAGCACCAGGCGCGACTCCTCCGAGCGCTTGAGCAGGCCCAGCGTCGGCCACACGAGGCAGACGAGCGGGATCGCGACCCAGAGCAGGAGGATGACGAAGAAGCCGAGGACGGAGGCGAACAGGTCCGCCTCGTCGATGAGGCCCTTCACGATCCACAGGAGCGTCGTCAGCACGGCGAGGCCGATGGCGACGAACGCGGTGATTGTCGTGACGCGCCACCACAGGCCGTCCGAGGGCTGCGCGGGCGCGCCGTCGGTCTCCTGGGCGGCACGGGGGGAGAGGGCGAGCACGGCGCCCGCGACACCCATCGCGATGCCGACGCCGATGCCGCCGTCGGCCGCGTCACCGCCCGAGATGAGCTCGTTGACCAGCGCCGCGACGACGCTGCCGGCGAACGGCAGGAGGAGGGCCGCCTTCGCCAGGAACACCTGCTGACCGGCGAGCGGCAGGATCCGCGCCTTGGCGAGGTAGGGGATCGCGAGCGAGAAGATGCCGATGATGACGGAGATCCAGACCCACCAGTGGTCGTGGCCGTCGTCGTCCGCGTCCCACTGCATCCACAGCGGCGCGAGGAGCGCGAGGAACGCGCCGGCGTCGCGGACGTAGTCGGAGATCGGCCAGCCCTTCAGCGGGTTGACCTTGGGCACGGCGGGGGTGGACGGCGCGCCGTAGCCGGGCTGCTGGCCGTAGGGCTGCTGCCCGTACCCGGGCTGGCCGTAGCCCTGCGGGCCCGGCTGGCCGTACGGCGGCTGCTGGCCGTAGCCGGGCTGCTGCCCGTAGCCGGGGGGCTGCTGGCCGTACCCGCCCGGCTGCCCCTGGGGCTGACCCTGGGGCTGGTTCTGGGGGTAGCCCGGCTGGCCCTGAGGTGCGCCGTACCCCGGCGCGCCCGGCGGCGGCTGCTGGGGGTACCCACCCTGCTGCGGAGAGGGATCGGACGGGTTCGACATGCGAGGACTCCTCGGATCGGACGCGGGCGGCGGCAGCCGTGCGTTCGGCAACGTAGCATTCCGGACCCCCGTCGAAGGCGCGTCGCAAGGCCCCCCGAGCCCTGCCGCGACGCCCCCCACCGAGGACCGGCGACCTCCCTTTCCCAGGTGCGCGCGCGTCTATGCATGGCGGCGCCGCCGACTTGTCCGCCCGTCCGCGTCCGCTGCGGCGGGACGGCGGCGGGGAGCGGGGAGGCGCGGCGATACGATGCCGCCCGTGACGGACGCTGCCGCCCCCGCCGTGCCCCTGCAGAACCTCGACACGGTCGAGCGCGCGGCCGGTGACCCCGACCGCGACCAGCCGTGGGCGGACCTCGGCCTCAAGGAGGACGAGTACCACCGCATCCGCGAGATCCTCGGGCGCCGCCCCACGTCGAGCGAGCTGGCGATGTACTCCGTCATGTGGAGCGAGCACTGCTCCTACAAGAGCTCGAAGGTGCACCTCAAGCAGTTCTCCGAGATCCCCCAGGAGACGCGGGCCGGCCGGATGCTCGCGGGCATCGGCGAGAACGCCGGCGTCATCGACATCGGCCAGGGCTACGCGGTGACCTTCAAGGTCGAGTCGCACAACCACCCGTCGTACGTCGAGCCCTACCAGGGCGCCGCGACCGGCGTCGGCGGCATCGTCCGCGACATCCTCGCCATGGGCGCGCGCCCCGTCGCCGTGATGGACCCGCTGCGCTTCGGCCCGCTCGACGCCGAGGACACCCACCGGGTGCTGCCCGGGATCGTGGCCGGCGTCGGCGGCTACGGCAACTGCCTCGGCCTGCCCAACATCGGTGGCGAGGCCGTCTTCGACGCCACCTACCTCGGCAACCCGCTCGTCAACGCGCTGTGCGTCGGCGTGCTGCGCCACGAGGACCTCCACCTCGCGAACGCGAGCGGCACGGGCAACAAGGTGCTCCTGTACGGCGCGCGCACCGGCGGCGACGGCATCGGCGGCGTCTCGGTGCTCGCCTCGGAGACGTTCGACGCCGACGGGCCGGCCAAGCGCCCGAGCGTGCAGGTCGGCGACCCGTTCATGGAGAAGCTGCTCATCGAGTGCACGCTCGAGCTCTTCGCGGCCGGCGTGGTCGCCGGCATCCAGGACCTCGGTGGGGCGGGCCTGTCGTGCGCGACGTCGGAGCTGGCGAGCGCCGGCGACGGTGGCATGCACGTCGACCTCGACCAGGTGCTGCTGCGCGACTCCACCCTGGCTCCCGAGGAGATCCTCATGAGCGAGAGCCAGGAGCGGATGATGGCCGTCGTCGAGCCCGACGACGTCGAGGCGTTCCTCGCCATCTGCGCGAAGTGGGACGTCGAGGCCACGGTCGTCGGCGAGGTCACGGACACCGGCCGGCTGGAGATCGACTGGCACGGCCAGCGCGTCGTCGACGTGCCCCCGCGCTCGGTCGCGCACGACGGTCCGACGTACGAGCGCCCGTTCGCGCGCCCCGAGTGGCAGGACGGCCTGCAGGCCGACGCCGCCGAGGCGCTCGAGCGACCGGCGGGCGGCGACGCGCTGCGGGAGACGCTGCTGCGCCTCGTCGCCTCGCCCAACCTGTGCGACAAGTCGTGGATCACCGACCAGTACGACCGCTACGTGCGCGGCAACACCGTGCTCGCGCAGCCGGCCGACTCCGGCATGGTGCGCGTCGACGAGGAGAGCAACCTCGGCGTCGCGGTCGCCACCGACTGCAACGGCCGCTTCGCCAAGCTCGACCCGTACGCCGGGGCGCAGCTCGCGCTGGCCGAGGCCTACCGCAACGTCGCCACCGGCGGCGCCGTGCCGCTGGCGGTCTCCGACTGCCTCAACTTCGGCTCGCCGGAGGACCCGGCGGTCATGTGGCAGTTCGCCGAGGCGTGCCGCGGCCTGAAGGACGCGTGCCTCGAGCTGGGCGTGCCCGTCACGGGCGGCAACGTCAGCCTCTACAACCAGACCGGGGAGACGGCCATCCTGCCGACACCGGTGGTCTCGGTGCTGGGCGTGATCGAGGACGTCACCCGTCGTACGCCGACCGGCTTCGGCGCCGAGGGCGAGGTGCTCGTGCTGCTCGGCGAGACCCGGGAGGAGCTGTCGGGCTCGGAGTGGGCGCACGTCGTGCACGGCCACCTCGGCGGCCGGCCCCCGCAGGTCGACCTCGCGGGCGAGAAGCGGCTCGCGGGGCTGCTCGCGGACCTCGTCGGCGTCGCCGGCTCGGCCCACGACCTCTCCGACGGCGGGCTCGCGCAGGCGCTCGCCGAGTCGAGCTTCCACCGCGGCATCGGCGCGACGGTCGACGTGACGGCGGTCCACGAGGACCCGTTCGTGGCGCTCTTCGCGGAGTCGACCGGCCGCGTGCTCGTCTCCGTGCCGGCCGACGGCCTCACCGAGCTGCTGGCCCGCGCGACGGTGCACGAGGTGCCGGCCGCGGTCGTCGGCCGCACGGGCGGCGACGAGCTCGTCGTCGAGGGCTCCTTCGCGGTGTCCGTCGCCGAGGCCCGCGAGGCCTGGGCGGCGACCCTGCCGGCCGCGCTGGGCTGAGCCCGGCCGGGGTTTGCCCCCGCCCGGACGATGGGCGGTGTCGTCCGCGTCCGCGGGCGACGTGGTCGACCACCGAGGAGAAGCCCGTGAGCGAGAGCAAGAACCGCCCCGAGGACGACGCCCAGAGCGAGGGCCAGGTGTCCGAGGTGAGCGCCATGGACCCGGCCGAGGCCGACACGCCGATCATCCCGGACCAGGCGACCGCGGGGTACCCGGAGGCCGAGAGCGGTCACGCGCAGGAGGGCACCGCCGGACCGAACGCGAAGCCGAACCCGGAGAACGAGCCGAACTGACCCTCCGGGTCGCCCCGAGCGGGTTCGGCGGGGTCGGCGGCGCGTGCTTCGATGGGCAGGTGCCCCGTCGTCTCGTGCCCGCCGACCCCGCCGCCGTCTCCGACGCCCTCGCGCGGTGGCGCTCCGGCGGGGCCGACCGCGCGGACCTGAAGCTGCTGGTCAAGCACTACCTCGCCCTCCTGCAGGAGCGTGCGCCCGGGGCGTCGGTGGAGGTGCGCGTGCCGCCGTACGCCGCCGTGCAGGTCGTCGAGGGCGTCCGCCACACCCGCGGCACGCCGCCGGCCGTCGTCGAGACCGACGCCGACACGTGGCTGCGCCTCGCGACCGGCGAGAGCCCCTGGGGCAGCGAGCCCCGCGTGTCGGTGAGCGGCGAGCGCACCGACCTGTCGCCGTACCTCCCGCTGCGCTGAGCCCGCGATGGACCTCGACGACGACCTGGAGGTGACCCGCCGCTGGCGGGTGCCGGCCCGCGAGCTGGCCGAGCGGTTCTCGCGGGCGTCGGGCCCCGGCGGGCAGGGCGTCAACACCACGGACAGCCGGGTGGAGCTGACGTACGACGTCGCGCGGGCCGCGTCGCTGCCCGACGACCTGCGTGAACGGGTGCTCGAGCGACTGGCCGGGCGTCTCGTCGGAGGCACCGTCGTCGTGGTCGCGAGCGAGCACCGGGCGCAGCGCGACAACCGCCGGGCCGCGCGCGAGCGGCTGTTGGCGCTGCTGCGCGAGGCGGCGGCACCCCCATCCGCTCCGCGTCGGGCGACGAAGCCCACCCGGGGGTCGCAGCGCCGGCGCCTGGCGGCGAAGACGCGACGATCGGAGGCCAAGCGTGGGAGGCAGGGCAGGTGGGACTGAACGAGCGGCGCGGGTGTCGCGGCGGGGCGTGCTGGCGGGGTCGCTCGGCACGGTCGGGGCGGCGCTCGGGCTGGCGGGGCTCGCCGGGTGCGCCGACGACGGCCTGCCCGGCGCGGCGGACGAGCCGCCGCCGGACGACGCGACGCCGATCCCGGGCAGCGACGTGCTGACCCCGCGCCGGGTGGCCTACGGCGACGACCCCGCGCAGTACGCCGACCTCTACCGCCCCGCGCCCGGCACGACGGTCGACGGCCGGGCCGACGGTCCGGCCTCCAAGGGCGTCGTGGTGGTGATCCACGGCGGGTTCTGGCGGGCCGAGTACGACGCGACGCTCGGCGCCCCGCTGGCCCTCGGCCTGGCGGAGGCAGGGTGGACGGCCTGGAACCTGGAGTACCGCCGCGTCGGCTCCGGCGAGGGCGGCGGCGGTGGGTTCCCGGCGACCCTGGACGACGTGGCCGCCGGGATCGACGCGCTGGCCGACGTCGACGACCTCACCGACGCCGAGCGCGCGACCGTCCTGACGCTGGGGCACTCCGCGGGTGGCCACCTGGCGGTCTGGGCCGCCGCGCGCGGCCGCTTCGAGCGGTGGGCGCCCGAGCGGGTCGCGGTGACCGGCGCGGTCAGCCAGGCCGGGGTGCTCGACCTGACCGGCGCCCTCGACGACGCCACCGCCCGTCCGAACGTGCTGGCGCTCATGGGCGGGGACGCCGCGGCGGACCCCGAGTCCTACGCGCAGGCCGACCCGACCGCGCACCTCCCGCTCGGCGTGCCCGTGCGCTGCGTCCACGGCACGGACGACCGGATCGTGCCGATCACGCAGTCGCTGCGGTACGTCGAGCGCGCCGTCGCCGCCGGCGACGACGCCACTCTGACCGAGGTCGACGGCGACCACTTCGTCGTCATCGACGCGGCGTCGCCGGCGTGGTCCGCGACGCTCGACCTGCTGGAGGGCCTGCGCCCCGGTGGTTGAGGTGGCCGCGCGGCTCATCGGTGGTTGAGGTGGGTGCGCGGCGCCCGGTGGTTGAGGTGGGTGCGCTAGCACCCCTCGAAACCACGGGTGGCCCGGGCTGGGTGGTTTCGAGGGCTCGCTAGAGCGAGCCACCTCAACCACCGGAGCACGGTCGCGCGGCTCGACCACCAGGGGCCGGGGCGAGTCAGTCGCGGCGGGTGCGGTCGAGCAGGCGGGTGACGGCGGGGATCGGGCCGGGGCCGGGCTCGGGCTGCACGCCGCGGCGGCCCCACCACACCCAGAACACCAGCGACAGCGTCACCAGCGAGTAGCCGAAGAGGAAGTCCTCGACGGGGGCGTGGCCGATGCGCCAGCCGAGGATGGCGTCCTCGTCGTACACGAAGACGCCGCGGGAGGTCAGGTACTCGTTCGTCAGCAGCTGGAAGAACAGCACGATGGCGTACGACGCCCAGTACGCCCTGCGCGTCAGCAGCCGGGTGCGCAGCACCCACAGGTCCAGCACGACGGTGACGGCGATGCCCAGCAGCGAGGCCTCGGTGTGCGTCATGCCCGCTCCTCCCGCTCGTCGCCGATGCGCCAGCCGGGACGCATGCTGCGCACCGCCTCGATGGTGAGCACCGACGCCAGCGGCACCACCAGGAAGAACGCCCACTCCTCGAGCGGCAGGGGCCCGATCTCCACACCGAGGGTCTGCGCGAGGTCGAACTCCCAGTGCCCGGCGTGCACCGCCGCCACGTCCCAGAGCGCGAACGGCACGGCGACGCACAGCAGGGTCAGCGCCAGCCGCACCACCCGCGCGTACACCCGCGTGCGCAGCACCAGCTCCAGTGGCAGGGTGACCACGAGGACGAACACGAGCATCGCGGCGTACGTCAGTTGGCCCATGTCGTCATTGTTGCGGGTGTCGTGGAGGTCGGGAGCAGGGGTGGGATGAGCGTCTGGAGCAGCGGGGTGGCCGAGGCCCAGGGCCTGCTGCGGGGCACCCGCCGTCTCCTGGAGGGCCGTGACCTGTCGGCCGCCGCGGCGACGCTCACCTACTTCGCCGGCATCGCCGTCGTGCCGTGGCTGCTGCTCGCGCTGTGGACGTCGTCGTGGACCGCGGGCGCGGGCGCGGCGCAGGACCGCCTGCTGGAGCTCCGCGTGCTGGTGCCGCCCGACATGGGGGCGCGTCCGTCGTACGACGCCCTCGTCGAGGCAGCCACCCACCTGGGCCTGCTGGGCGCGCTCGTCGTGCTGTTCCCCGCCTCGTTCTACGGCGAGGGCCTGCGGCGCGCGGCCCTCGAGCTCGCCCCGCACGACGACCGCCTCACCGGCTGGCGGGCGCGCCTCGCGCTCATGCCGTCCCTCCTCGCGCTGCCGGTGCTGGCCTGGGGGTTCCTGGCAACCGGGGACGCACTGGTGCCGCTGGCGCCCGAGGGTGGCGGAGGAGGCCCGGTGGACCGCGTCGTGCGGATCGTGGTGGGCTTCGTGGCCGTCTGGCTGGTGCTCGCCGTGCTGCTCGCGTGGGTCTTCGTCGTCGTCATGCCCGAGCGGCCGCTGGCGTGGGTCGCGGTAGCCGGGGCGCTCGGCACCGGGTCGTTCCTGGCCGGTTTCCTCCACGGCTTCCAGCTCTTCCTCGCGCTGCCCGTCGACGTCGGGATCCCGTTCGGCGGGCTCGGCGTCGTCGGCGGCGTGGTCGCGGTGGGCCTGTGGCTCTACGTGCTGCACGTGTTCGTGCTGCTCGGCTGGACCGCGACCCGCGCCCTCGACCTGCGCGTGCGCGGCGGGCGCGAGGCGCTCGCGTGAGCCCCGTCGTCGAGCTGCGCGTGTGGGGCGTCGATGCGGTGCTGCCCGCGCTGGGGCGCATGGCGGTGGGCCCCCGCGCCGTACGACGCCTGCCCGGCCTGCGGTTCGCGAAGCTCCTCGGCACCGGCTCCGCCCGCACCTTCACCCCGCGCGACGCCGACCCGCGGCACTGGGCCCTGCTGACCGTCTGGGAGGACGCGGACGCCGCCGCCGCGGGCGCACGGGCGCGGACGCTGCGGTCGTGGCGCGACGCCAGCCACGAGGAGCTGCGGGTGACGATGACCCCGCTCGCCTCGCGCGGGCGGTGGTCGGGGGTCGAGCCCTTCGGTGCCGGCCCCTTCGCGACCTCGGACGACGGGCCCGCCACCGTGGACGCGCCCGGTGCGCCCGTCGCCTCCATCACCCGCGCCCGCCTGCGGCCCACGCGCGCCCCGTCGTTCTGGCGCGCCGTGCCGCCCGTCGTCGCCGACCTCACCGGTACCCCCGGCCTGCGGCTGGCGCTCGGCGTGGGCGAGGCCCCGATCGGGCTGCAGGGCACCTTCTCGCTGTGGGACTCCACCGAGGCCCTCACCCGCTTCGCCCACGGGTCGGCGGCCCACCGCGCCGCGGTCCGCCGTACCGAACCCGCCCGCTGGTACGCCGAGGAGCTCTTCGCCCGGCTCGCCGTGCACGATGTCGTGGGCACCTACGACGGGAGGACCCCGTGACGAGCACCTCGCCGACCCCGCAGACCCCGCTGCTGACCCGGGCCGCCTGGGTGCTGGCCGGCGCGACGGTCCTGGTGCAGATGGCGTTCCCGTTCACCGACGGCGGGACGCTCCTGCTGACCACCGCGAGCGTGCTCCTGCTCGCGTCGGCCTCGCTCACGCACGCCGCGGCGACCCGCGGGCCGGGCACGGCGGCCACGCTGCTGGTCGTGGCGGGCGGCGGCGGCCTTATCGCCGAGGCGGTCGGCACGCGCACGGGCTACCCGTTCGGGGCCTACGAGTACACGGGCACCCTCGGGCTCGAGGTGCTCGACGTTCCCGCCCTCGTGCCCCTGGCCTGGGTGATGATGGCGTGGCCCGCGCTCGTCGTGGCCCGCCGCCTCGCCGGGCACCGCGGCCCGGTCGCCACCGCGCTCGTCGGGGCCCTGGCGCTCACCGCGTGGGACGTGTTCCTCGACCCGCAGATGGTCGACGCGGGCCACTGGGTGTGGGCCGACCCGCACCCGACGCTGCCCGGCGTCACGGGCATCCCGCTCACCAACTTCGCGGGGTGGCTGCTCGTCTCCCTGCTCATGGTCGCGCTGCTCGACCGACTGGTGCCCGGCCGGCAGGAGGCCCGGGCGCCCCTGCGCGACGACGCCGTGCCGGTCGTGGTCTACCTGTGGACCTACTCCTCGTCCGTCCTCGCCCACCTCGCCTTCTTCGGCCGGCCCCCGGTCGCGCTCGTCGGCGGGATCGTCATGGGTCTCGTCGCCGTGCCCCTCGCCGTCGGTGTCGTGCGCGAGCTGCGGGCCGGCCGGCCCGTCGTCGAGCCCCAGGGCCAGCCGTCGTGACGGGACGTACGTCGTGACGGGCCCCCGAGCGGTACGGCGTGCCCGTGCGGGCCGCGTCCTCGTCCGTGTCGGCGCCGGGATCGCAGTGGCCTCGCTCGGCCTCACCCTCGACAACCTCCGCCGCCTGCGCGCCCCCGACCCGGACGCCACGGTCGCCCCCGATCCGCTCGCCGTGCTGCTGCCCGTGCGCGACGAGGTCGACGCCGTCGCCTCCTGCCTCGTCGCGGTGCGCGCGGCGGCCGACCGCTGGCCCGGCCCGGTGCGGGTGCTCGTGCTCGACGACGGCTCCACCGACGGCACCCGCGCCGTCCTCGACCGTCTCGCCGCGGGAGACCCCCGCCTCGAGGTGCTCGCCGGCGAGCCCACCCCGCCCGGCTGGCTGGGCAAGCCGTGGGCCTGCCACCAGCTGGCCCGCGCCGCGGCCGACGCCGCCGTCCTCGTCTTCGTCGACGCCGACGTGCGCCTCGCGCCGCACGCCCTCGTCGCGACCGTCGCGCTGCTGCGCACGACCGGCCTCGACCTCGTCTGCCCCTACCCGCGCCAGGAGGTCGGCGGGGTCGGCGAGCGGCTCGTGCAGCCGCTGCTGCAGTGGTCGTGGATGAGCACCCTGCCCCTCGGCCTCGCGGAGACGTCGCCGCGCCCCTCCCTGGCGGCCGCCAACGGCCAGCTCCTCGCCGTCGACACCGGCGCCTACGCCCGGTCCGGCGGCCACGGCGCGGTGCGCGGCGACGTGCTCGAGGACATCGGCCTCCTGCGCGCCGTCAAGCGCGCCGGGGGTCGCGGCGTCGTCGCCGAGGGCAGCGCGGTCGCCACCTGCCGGATGTACGACGGGTGGCCCGCCGTGCGCGCCGGCTACCGCAAGTCGCTGTGGGCGGCGTTCGGCTCGCCCGCCGGGGCGGGGGCCGTCACGGCCCTGTTCGCCCTCGCCTACGTCGTGCCGCCGGTGGCGGCGCTGCGCGGCTCGCGCGCGGGCCTCGTCGGGTACGCCGCGGGCGTCGCCTCCCGGGCGCTCGTCGCGCGTCGTACCGGCGGGAGGGTCGCGGACGCCCTCGCGCACCCGGCCTCCGTCGTCGCGTTCGGCGCCCTCACCGCCGACTCGGTCGTCGGCCGCCGGCGCGGCCTGCTGCGGTGGAAGGGCCGCCCCGTGGAGGTGCCGGCGTGACCGGCGCGGGGACGGGCCCGAGCAGCCGCGTCGTCGTGGTCGGCGCCGGTGTGGGCGGGCTCGCCGCGGCCGTCCGGCTGCAGGCGCTCGGCCACCGGGTGACCGTGCTCGAGCAGGCGCCCGCGGTCGGCGGCAAGCTCGGCGTGCTCGAGGCCGACGGGTTCGTCTTCGACACCGGCCCGTCGCTGCTGACCATGCCGCACGTGCTGGAGGAGCTGTTCGCCGCCACGGGGGCGCCGCTGCGCGACGTGCTGCCGCTCGAGCGGCTCGACGTGGCGTGCCGCTACACGTTCCCCGACGGCACGGTGCTCGACCTGCCCGGCGACGTCGCCGCGGTGCCGGACGCGCTCGACGCGGCCCTGGGGCCCGGGCGCGGCGCCCAGTGGTCGGCCTTCCTCGACCGCGCCCGCCGGATCTGGGACGTCACCCACGAGCCGTTCCTCGAGTCGCCGATCGGGGTCGGGGACATGGTGCGACTCTCGCGCCGGCTCTCCCACGTCACCACGGTGGCGCCGTGGGCGTCGCTGCGCGGGCTGGGGCGTCGCTACCTGCACGACCCGCGGCTGGTGGTGCTGCTCGACCGGTACGCGACGTACACCGGCTCCGACCCGCGCCGCGCGCCGGCCGCGCTCGCCTCGGTGCCGTGGGCGGAGCAGGCGTGGGGCTCGTGGTACGTCCCCGGCGGTCTCGGGCGCATCGCCACGGCCCTCGTCGAGCGCCTCGTCGCGCTCGGCGGTGAGGTCGAGACGGGCGCCGAGGTCGTGGAGGTGACGACGGGCGCGGGCGGTCGCGCGGACGGCGTCGTGCTCGCCGACGGCACCCGCCGTCCGGCCGACGTCGTGGTCGCGAACGCGGACGCCCGCCAGGTCTACGAGCGCCTCGTGCGCGGCGCGACGGCGCGGCGCGCCGCGACCCGGGTACGGCGCACCACCCCGTCGCTGTCCGGCCTCGCGCTGCTCCTCGGCGTGGAGGACCCGCCCGCCGGCACCCCGCACCACCAGGTCTTCTTCACCGAGGACTACGACGCCGAGTTCGACGCCGTCTTCGGCCGGCGCGGGCGCCCGCGGCCCGTCGACCGGCCGACCGTCTACGTGGCCGCGCCCGACGACCCGACCGTCGTGCCGGAGCCCGGCACCAGCGCCTGGTTCGTGCTCGTCAACGCCCCGCCGCACGACCCGGGGCGCGGCAACGACTGGGACGCGCCGGGGCTCGCCGACGCCCGGGCGGACGCGGTGCTCGACCTGCTCGCCGAGCGGGGGACCGACGTACGACGGACGCTGCGGCACCGCACGGTGCTGAGCCCCGCCGACCTCGAGCGCCGCACGCTCACGCCCGGGGGCTCCATCTACGGCACGTCGTCGAACGGCGCGCGCGCCGCGTTCCTGCGCCCGGCGAACGCCTCGCCGGTGCCGGGGCTGTTCCTCGTCGGGGGCTCGTCGCACCCGGGCGGCGGGCTTCCGCTCGTCGTGCTCTCGGCCCGGATCGTGGCCGGGCTCGTGGGTCCGCCGCGACGCTGAGCCGCGTCACCTCAGCGCGGAGCGCGCGGCGCGCAGCACGTGGGCGGTGCCGACGAGCGCCAGGCCCAGCCCGGCGACCGCGCCGGTCGTCGCCAGCACCGCACCGTCGACGTCCGGCAGCACGTCGACGCCCGCCGCCCGCGCCGCCCACGCGGCGGCGCACGAGGCGGCGGTGAACGCGGCGACGAGCACCCGTGAGGGCCGCTCCCAGACGGTGACCGCCCCCGGCCCGGTCATGCCCGCGGCCTGGGCCCCCGCCCGCGCGTACTCGAGCAGGAGCGTCAGGCCCGCCACCGCGGCGACGAGCCACCACGGCGCGCCGAGCACCCCCAGGCTCGCGAGCAGCAGCAGGTCGGCGCACCGGTCGGCGACCGCGTCGAGCACGCGGCCCCACGCGGAGTCGGTGCCGGTCTGCGCGGCCAGCGCCCCGTCGACGCCGTCGAGCACGGCCGCCCCGACCAGGGGGACCACCGCGACGAGCGGCCACGCGGCGCCGAGGGCGGCCAGCGCGGGCACCGTCGCGGTCAGCAGCACCCCGGCCAGCGTCACGACGTCGGGGTGCACGCCGCGGCGGGCCAGCGGGCGCGCGCAGGCGTGGGTCAGGCGCACCCACCGCGAGACCCACCACGAGCCGCGCGGGTCGAGACCCCCGTGCAGGCGTGACCAGTGGGCGTAGGCCTCGTCGGCGCGGTCACCACCCGACCCGCTGGTCGTGCCCATCGGTCAGCGGGCCTCAGACCCGGTCGTCGACACGGGGCGCGGGCGCATGCTCGGGCGCCGGTCCGGGCTCGGGCGAGCGCCCGACGGAGCGGTCGCCGCGCAGGCGCTTGAGCACCAGCTCGGCGCTGATGACGCACATCGGCAGACCGATGCCCGGCACCGTGCTGTGGCCGGCGTAGTAGAGCCCCTCCACCTTGCGCGAGCGGTTGCCCGCCCGGAAGAACGCGCTCTGGCGCAGCGTGTGGGCGGGGCCCAGCGCGCCGCCGGACCACGCGTTGACGTCGGCGACGAAGTCCGCCGGGCCGACGGTGCGCCGCACGACGACCCGCTCGGCGAGGTCGGGCACGCCCGCCCACTCCGCGACCAGGGCGATCGCCCGGTCCGCGGTCGCCTCGATCTCCGGGTCGCCCGCCCCGTCGAGGCCGCCACGCCCGAGCCCCGGGTCCGGCGGCACGGGCACGAGGACGAACACGTTCTCGTGCCCCTCGGGCGCCACCGCGTCGTCGGTCGCCGACGGCTTGCAGACGTAGATCGAGGCCGGCGTCGGCACCCGCGTCGGCTGCTCGAAGATCGCGTCGAAGTTGCTCTTCCAGTCCTCGGTGAAGAACAGGGAGTGGTGGGCGAGCTCGGGCAGCTCGCCGCGCACGCCGAGGTAGACGAGCACCGCGCCCGGCCCCGAGACCGCCTTGTCCCAGAACGCCTGCGGGAACGTCTGCAGGTCGCGCGGCAGCAGCGTGGTCTCGACGTGGTGCAGGTCGGTCGCGCTGACGACCACGTCGGCGGGCAGCACGTGCTCCTCGCCGTCGGCGTCGCGCAGCCGCACCCCGGTCACCTCGGCCCGGCGTCGGTCGAGGGGTGAGCCGGTACGCCGGGGCGCGGTCAGCACCTGCGTCACGGTCGCCCCCGTGCGCAGGCGCGCGCCGCGCTCGCGGGCGAGCCGGGCGAGCACCTCGACGAACCGGGTGAACCCGCCGTCGGGGTAGCGCACGCCGTCGGCCAGGTCGAGCCAGCTCATGAGGTGGTACATCGCGGGGGTGCGCTCGGGCGACGAGCCGAGGAACACGGCGGGGTAGCCGAGCACCTGCTGCAGCCGGCGGTCGGAGAACCGGGAGGCGACGTGGCTCTGCAGGCTGCGCGTCAGCAGCCCGGCGAGTCGCGGACCGTGGGCGAGCACGGCAGGTGCGGCGTACGCGCCCGGGGTGTCGAAGCTCGTGTAGAGGAACCGCTCCACGGCCATCTCGTAGGTCTCGCGGGCCGTGGCGAGGTACGCCGCCAGCTCGTCGCCGGCGCCCTCCTCGATGCCCTCGAAGATCGCGCGGTTCCGCTCCTCGTCGGCGGCGACGTCGACGCTGGCGGTCTCGCCCTCGAAGAAGACGCGGTAGCCCGGGTCGAGGCGCACGAGGTCGAGCTGCTCCTCGGTCGTGGTGCCCAGCAGGCGGAAGAAGTGGTCGAACACCTCGGGCATGAGCCACCAGGAGGGGCCGGTGTCGAAGCGGAAGCCGTCGGCCTCCCACGAGCCGGCGCGGCCGCCGAGCTCGGCGTTCTTCTCCACGAGCTCGACGTCGTGGCCGTCGGCGGCCAGCAGCGCGGCGGTCGCGAGACCGGCGACGCCGCCGCCCACGACGACGACGCGGCGGGGGGCGGCGCTCACGAGGCGACGGCGGGGGTCACGGGCGTGCGGGGGCGCCCGGCGCGCACCACGGCGGCCGCGGCGAGCCGGGCCTTCACGGGCGCGGGGACGCGCACGCGCTGGTGGCGCAGCGCCGCGGCGGGGGTGCGACGCAGGCGGGCCGACAGCTCGGCGAACAGGTCGTGGGCGGTGCACACCGCGACGCGGCTGCTGCGGGGCAGGGCCGGCACGACGGCCGCGGCGGCGGCCAGGTCGGCGTCGATGTCGTCGAGCCACCGGTCGCGGTCGGCGTCGGTCGGGCGGTCGGGGTCGAGACCCACGAGGTAGCGCCGGCCGAGGTCGTCGTTGTCCTCGCCCAGGTCGCGCAGGAAGTTGATCTTCTGGAAGGCCGCGCCGAGCCGCTGCGCGCCGGGGGCGAGGTCGTCGTACCGGGCCAGGCGGTGCGGGTCCTCGGCCAGGAAGGCCCGCAGGCACATGAGGCCCACGACCTCGGCGGAGCCGTGGACGTAGACGGCCAGGCTGGCCTCGTCGTGCTCGGTGCGGTCGAGGTCGGTGCGCATCGAGGCGAAGAACGGGGTGGTCAGCGACGCGTCGATGCCGCAGCGGCGCGCGGAGCGGGCGAACGCGTGGACCACGAGGTTGCTGCTCGCGCCCGAGGCGAGCGCGGTGTGCAGCTCCTCCTCGAGGGTGTCGAGGGCGGCGCGCTGCTGGTCGGCGTCCTGGTCCGGGCGGGGGGCGTCGACGATCTCGTCGGCCACGCGCACGAGGGCGTAGACGTTGCGGACGTCGCTGCGCACCGGCTCGGCGAGCAGGCGGGACGCCAGGCCGAAGGAGGAGGAGTAGGAGGAGATGACGAGCGACGCGCTCGCGTCGGCCACCTCGTCGTACTGCAGGTGGGGACGGGGCACCGTCCCCCGCCGCGGTCCCTGCAACCAGGCGCTCATCGCTCTCCTCTCGTCCTCACCGTGGCGCGGACGCGGCCGGGTGGCGGGTCACCTGCCCCGACCACCGGTCCGGTGCGCCCGCCCTGGCAGTCTGCGGGACGGGTGGTAGCGGGAGGGGTGCGAGGCGCCGGCTGCGGCGTCGTCCGGCGATCAGGCAGCCGTGGGCGAGACGGACGGCGAAGCGCCCGGCCGACAGCACGGGCAGGGCCGCCGCGGCTCCCGCGACGAGGCGGGGGCTGGGGCGCGGGGACGGTTCCACGATGGCCGGTACCCCCGCGTCCTCGCCCGCATGCGACGGACCGGGCTGGGTGCGCCTGGTTCGATGGCGGGGTGCCTGCGCCCGTCCCTGCGCCCGTCCCTGCGCCCGTCCCCGCGTCGTCCACCTCCGCCGCCGATCCGGCCGAGGAGGACCTCGTCGTCCTCGTCGACGACGACGGCACGCCCCGCGGCACGGCGCCCCGCGTCGGTGTGCACGGGCCGGACACGCCGCTGCACCTGGCCTTCTCCTGCCACCTGATCGACCGCGACGGCCGCCTGCTGATGACGCGGCGGGCGCTGGTCAAGCGCACGTGGCCGGGCGTGTGGACGAACTCCTACTGCGGCCACCCGCGGCCGGGCGAGGAGATGACCGAGGCGGTGCGCCGCTACGGGCGGCGCGAGCTCGGCGTCGACGTGCACGACGTGCGCAGCCTGCTGCCCGACTTCCGCTACCGCGCCGTCGACGCGAGCGGCGTCGTGGAGAACGAGATCTGTCCCGTCTTCGTCGCGCGCACCGACGACGTGCTGCGCCCCGACCCGGACGAGGTGGCCGAGCACGCGTGGGCCCGCGTCGAGGACGTGTGGGCGACCGTCGAGCGCACGCCGTGGGCGCTCAGCCCCTGGTTCGTCGAGCAGGTCGCGGCGCTGGGCGCCGACCCCGCGGCGTACCGCTGAACCTGCTCAGCGCAGGAACGCCAGCACGGCCTTGACCCGCCGGTGCTGGCCGTCGTCGGCGTGCAGGTCGAGCTTGGCGAAGATCCGTTGCGTGTGCTTCTCCACCCCGCCCTCGCTGACGCCCAGGCGCTCGGCGACCGCGGCGTTCGAGAGGCCCTCGGCCATCGCCGCGAGCACCTCCCGCTCGCGCGGGGTGAGCGCCGCGAGCGGGTCGCGGCGCCGGCGCATCAGCTGGCCGACGACGAGCGGGTCGAGCACGGTGCCGCCGGCGGCGACGGTGCGCAGCGCGTCGAGGAACGAGCCGAGCTCGCTCACCCGGTCCTTGAGCAGGTAGCCCACGCCGCCCTCGCCGGCGGCCAGCAGCTCGTCGGCGTAGGACACCTCGACGTACTGGCTGAGCACGAGGATCCGAGCGTCCGGACGCTGCCGGCGCACCTCGACCGCGGCCCGCAGCCCCTCGTCGGTGTGGGACGGGGGCATGCGGACGTCGACGAGGGCGAGGTCGGGGGAGTGCGCGAGCACGGCGGCGACGAGGCCCGGGCCGTCGCCCGCGGTCGCGACCACGGTGTGGCCCGCGTCGGCGAGGATCAGCTGCAGTCCCTCGCGCAGCAGCACGGAGTCGTCGGCGACGACGACCCGCAGGCCGCCGCGCCCGGTCGGGTCACCCACGCAGCGGCACCTCCACCCGCAGGATCGTCGGGCCGCCCGCGGGCGAGTCCAGCACCAGGGTGCCGCCGAGGCCCCGCACGCGCTGCTCGAGCCCGGCCAGGCAGGAGCCCTTGCCGAGGTGCGCGCCGCCGACGCCGTCGTCCGCGACCTGCACCCGGACGGCCTCGCCGTCGGCGGTCGGCACCGTGAGCACGTCGACGGCGACCACGCCGGCGCCGCTGTGCTTCGCGACGTTCGTCATCTGCTCGGCCACCACGAAGTAGACGGCGGTCTCGACGTGCGGCGGCAGGCCGTGGGCCAGCGCGGGCTCGACGACGAGGTCGACGTGCTCCTCGGCGCGGGCGACGAGCTCCTCCAGCGCGGGGCCGAGGCCCCGGTCCATGAGCAGCGGCGGCGCGATGCCCCGGGAGAGGGCCCGCAGCTCGTCGATCGCGTCTCGCGCCTGCTGGTACGCCGCGTCGAGGGCGTCGCGGGCCCGCTCCGGGTCCTGGTCGAGCTGGTGGCGCGCGCGGCCGAGGTCCATGGCGAGGCGCACGAGCCGCTGCTGGGGGCCGTCGTGGATGTCGCGCTCGAGGCGGCGCAGGGAGCGCGCCTCGGCGTCGCGGGCGGCGTCGCGCCCGCCGGTCGCGCGGCGTACCTCGGCCTGGAGGCTGGCGCGGCTCGACAGCAGCACCTCGGCGAGCCCGGCGTGGGCGGCCACGGCGATGCGCACGACCCACGGCAGCAGCAGCAGGGCGACGACGCCCAGCACGGTGGTGAGCACGATCTCGGGCCCGCGGCCCGCACCCATCCCCAGCAGCTCGGCGAGCGTGTCGCCCTCGGTGTCGGGGAGCCAGCGCTGCCAGAACCCGTAGGTCAGCCCGCCGATCGTGGCGGCCCACCAGCCGACCGTGACGGCGGCGAGCGCCACGGCGGTGACCGACGAGACCAGCGCCCACGTCACGTCGAGCCACGACTGCGGGTCGCGGAGCACGGTCAGCACCCGCCGCAGCCACCCGGCGTCCTCCCGCGCCCGGGCGTAGGTCGGGGAGGGGGCCCGGCGACTGAGCGCCGTGCGCATCCGCACCCGCTCGACGTGGGCGAGCCCCCGGGCCAGCAGCACGGCGCCGGCCAGGACGGGCAGCCCGACGACGAGCCACGACAGGGAGACGCCGACGACGACGCCGGCCAGCACGAGCGTGAACGTGACGACCGCGAGCGGCAGGGCGGACACGGCGTACCCGGTCTCGGCGGCCAGCCGGGCGGCCAGGCCGCGGCGGGGCTCAGCCGCGCCACCCGCCGGACCCATCGGCCCCGCGGGTGCCGACGCCCCGGGGAGGGCGGCGTCGGGCGGTACGGCGAGGGGCACGTCGAGAGTCTGGGTCATGACGACGACGCTAGGGAAACGCCGTCCCGCCCGGCAGCCGGTGAGCCGGACGGTCCGGTGTCGGGCCAGCCCGACACCGCGTGCGCCCCTGGCTAGGGTCGGACGCATGGCTGACCTCACCACCGACGACCTCCGCGGCCGGGTGGCCGCCGTGCTGCCCGGCGTGCGCCGTGACCTCGAGGCGCTGGTGCGCATCGAGTCGGTGAGCGCCGACCCGGCCCGGGCGGGCGAGGTACGGCGCAGCGCCGAGGCCGTGGCCGCGCTCCTGGAGGCCGAGGGTCTCGACACCCGCATCGTCAGCGCCGAGGGCGGGGCCCCCGCCGTCATCGCGACCCGCCCCGCGCCCGCGGGCGCGCCCACGGTGCTGCTCTACGCCCACCACGACGTGCAGCCCGAGGGCGACCACGCCGACTGGGCGACGCCGCCCTTCGAGGCCACCGAGGCCGACTCGCCCGGTGGCCGGCGCCTCTTCGGTCGCGGCGCGGCCGACGACAAGGCCGGCGTCGTGGCCCACCTCGGCGCCCTGCGTGCGCTCGGCGACGACCTGGGCGTCGGCGTGACGGTGTTCGTCGAGGGCGAGGAGGAGGTCGGCTCCGACACGCTCCCGGCCCTGCTCGCCGAGCACGCCGAGACGCTGCGGGCCGACGTCATCGTCATCGCCGACTCGACCAACTGGGACATCGGCGTGCCCGCCCTCACCACGAGCCTGCGCGGGCTCGTGCGCGTCGACGTCGAGGTGCGCACGCTGACGCACGCGGTGCACTCCGGCATGTGGGGCGGCCTCGTCCCCGACGCGATCACGACGCTGGCGCGCCTGCTCGCCACCCTCCACGACGACGCCGGCGACGTGGCCGTCGCCGGCCTGCACGCCGGCCCGGCCGCCGACGTCGACTACCCCGAGGAGCGGCTGCGCGCCGAGTCGGGAGTCGCCGACGGCGTCGCGTTCGTCGGCACCGGGTCCGCGGTCGAGCGGCTGTGGACCAAGCCGTCCCTCAGCGTCACCGGCCTCGACGCCCCGAAGGTCGACGGCGCCTCGAACACCCTCGTCCCGGCCGCCCGCGCGAAGCTCTCGATGCGCATCGCCCCCGGCGACACGGCCGAGAGCGCGCTGGCCGCCCTGCGCGCCCACCTCGAGGCGCACGTGCCGTGGGGCGCGCAGCTCTCCGTCACCGTCGTCGACACCGGCGAGGCGACGCAGATCGACGCGACCGGGCCGGTGTACGACGTCGCCCGCGCCGCGTTCGCCGAGGCGTGGGACGGCACGGTGCCCGTCGACATGGGGGTCGGCGGCTCGATCCCGTTCATCGCGGAGTTCCTCGAGGCGTTCCCCGACGCCACCGTCCTCGTCACCGGCGTCGAGGACCCCGACACCCGCGCCCACGGACCGAACGAGGGCCTGCACCTCGCGGAGTTCGAGCGGGTGCTGCTCGCCGAGACGCTCCTGCTGGCCCGCCTGGCCGAGCGGGGGGCCTGAGGGCGGGTCGGGGGCCGGCCGGCGGGAGCCGCTCGTGCGCGCGACGACCGCGACGTTCCTCGAGCGTCACCGCGCTCAGCGGGTCGGCGTGCTCGCCGAGGCCCTGCTCGCCGTCATCCGGGCCGAGAACGCGGGGTACGCCGACGTGCCCGTCCTCGCCGACGACGACCTGCGGCGCTCCTGCCTCGACAACGTCGCCCGCGTGCTCGAGCTGCTGGAGGCCGAGCTCGACCCGGCGCGCGCCGGGGGCCCCGACCGGTACGACGCGGCCCGCGCCACCGGGCACCGGCGCGCCGAGCAGGGCCTGCCGCTCGACGACGTGCTGCGCTCGTTCCGCATGGGCGGGCGGCTGATCTGGGAGGACCTCCTCGACCACGCCGGCGACACCCTCGACGCCCACGACGTGCGGGAGATCGGCACGTCGCTGTGGGCGGTCGTGGACCGCACGTCGGCGGCTGTCGCGGCGGCGTACCACGAGACCGAGGCCGGGGCGCTGCGCGCGCACGAGCAGCGCCGTACCGCCCTGTGGGAGGACCTGCTCGCCGGGCGCGGCACCGACCCCGTGTTCGCCGCCGAGGCGGGTCGCCTGCTCGACCTCCACCCGGGCGCCCCGTGCGTCGTCGTGGTCGCCCACGGCGACACCCCGTCGGCCGCGGCGCGCAGCGCGGAGGCGAACCTGCGGGCGGCGGGCTACCGCTCGAGCTGGGTACGGCGCGCCGTCGGCCTCGTGGGCCTCGTCGAGGCCGGCTCGCTCGTCGCCCCCGACCTCTCGGCGGGCCTGCGCGCGCTGGTGGGCGGCCCGGTGGGCACCTCGGGGGTGGCCGTCGGGTTCGCCCAGGTGGAGGAGGCCTTCCGCCACGCGCTGGCGGCGCAGCGCATCGCCGCCAGCCGCGGCGTGCCGACGGTGGCGTTCGACGACGCCCTGCCCGACGCGCTCGTGCTGGCCTCGCCCGACATCGCCGCCCGCCTGGTGGAGCACTGGCTCGGCCCGCTGCTCGACCTGCCCGGGGACGAGGGCCGGGCGCTGGTGGAGACGCTCGAGGCGTGGGTGCGCCTCGGCGGGTCGACGACCGCCACCGCGCAGGCGCTGCCGTGCCACCGCAACACGGTGCTCAACCGGCTGCGCCGCGTCCGGCAGGTCACGGGCGGCCGGGTGGGCGCGGCGACGCCCCCGGTCGAGCTGTCGCTCGCGCTCGCGGCGTACCGGCTCGGGGGCGCGGGCTGAGGCGTCGCTGAGCATCCGTGCTCATGGCCGACGGGGCGGTCGAGGAGGACCGTTCGACCCGTGACCTCGGCCCGGACGCCCCCTTCCTCGGATCGCGCGGCGCGGGTCCTCCTCCTCGCCCGGGCCCGGTTGCTGGGGCGCTGGCTCGTCGTCTCGGCCGGTGTGGACGCGCTGGCCCTCGCGTGGGGCCTGCAGATGTACCTGTTCCCAGGACCGCACGCGGTGGTGGGCAACGTCCTCGCCGGGATGTTCCTCGCGGCAGCGGGCCTGGTGTGGGGGGTGCTCCACCTGGCGCTCGCCGGCTGGGTGGCGTGGGGGCGTGGTCACCTGCGCAGCGGCGGCACCCACCGACTCCTGGTGGCGGGGGCCTGGGCGAGCGTTCTCGTCGCAGGAGGATCGACGGTCGTCCTCCTCCCGTTGGCCCTCTCGCCCGACATAGAGGTGCTCCTGGTGGCGGCACCGGCACTCCTGTCCTGTATCGCCGTACTCAGGACCGGCCTGGTCGTGGGGGGCGGCCCTCGCTGAGGCCGCTCTCCGGGGAGTGCCGGTGTGCAGACTGCCCAGTGATCGGCGTCACATCGTGGGCGCGCCCGGGTTGGGACCGACCGCTCGGGATGCGAGCGTTGGCGGCGGGAGGGAGTGACCGCACCGGCCTCGGCCGGCTGACACTCCGGAGGACGCAGTGGCTCGACCGACGACCGACCAGACGCACGACGCAGCAGGGGAGGCAGCAGGGGAGGGGACCAGCGCCGGGGGTGACGGCGTGCGCCGCCGGACGTTCCTGGGCTTCGTGCTCAGCGGCTCGACGCTGGTGGCCGCGGCTCCGCTCGGTGTGGGCGCCGCCCCGGCGAGCGCCGACGGCATCCCCACGGTGCCGCAGCCACCGGAGATCCTCGACCTCAACGACTTCCTCACCCTCGCGGGCGCGTCGACGAGCAACCTGATCTCCATCACGATCAACGCCGACGGCACGGCCTCGTTCGCCCTGCCCCGTGCCGAGGTCGGCCAGGGCATCACGACGTCGACGGCGATGATCATCGCCGAGGAGCTCGACCTGCCCGTCGACAAGGTCGAGGTCACCCTCGCCCCCGCGCGCCCCGAGCTGCTGCTCAACCAGCTCACGGGCGGCTCCAACACGACGATCTCGACGTACACCCCCATCCGGGTCGCCGCCGCCGTCGCCCGGCGCGCGCTCCTGGAGGCGGCGTCGGTGCAGCTCGGGGACGCCGTCGACCAGCTGGTGGTGAAGCTGGGCGGCGTCATCGAGGCCCCCGACGGGCGCCGGGTCACGTACGGCGAGCTGGCCGGCCCGGCTGCCGCTGCCCAGAGCCGCGGCGTGGAGGTCGAGCTCGCCGAGCGCACCTCCCACCCCGTGATCGGCCGCCCGCAGAACCGCATCGACGCCCTCGATGCCGTCACGGGCCGCAAGCAGTTCACCACCGACCTGCAGGTGCCGGACGCGCTGCCGACCATGGTCTGCCGCGCCCCGAATCTCAACGGCCGCGCCCTGCGGGTGCACAACGTGGCCGAGGTGGAGCGGATGCCGGGCGTCACCCACGTCGCGCTCATGGACTTCGGCGTCGCCGTGCGCGCCCGCACGTTCGGGCAGTGCATCGACGCCGTGCGCGCGGTGCGCGCGGACTGGGACCCGGGCACCGTCACGGGCGAGTCCGACGAGACCGTCCTCGCCCGCCTGCAGCGCGACCAGCTGCCCCTGCCGTCGCTGCCCAGCCTGCCGCTGCTGCGCACCGTCAACGCCGACGTCACGTTCTACTTCCGCAGCAACTCGGCGATGGACACCAACTCGGCCATCGCCGACGTGCGGGCCGACGAGGCCGAGATCTGGTCGGGACTGAAGTCCCCGGTCATCGCCCAGGAGCAGATCGCCGCCGCCATCGGCCTGCCGGTGTCCAAGGTGCGGGTCAACGTCACGCAGAGCGGCGGGTCGTTCGGCCGCCGCCTGTTCTTCGACGGCGCCATGGAGGCCGCGCTCATCAGCAAGGCGATGGGCGTGCCCGTGAAGCTGATGTGGCACCGCGCCGACGACGCGCGCGCCGGGCGCACCCACCCCATGTGCACCTCGAAGATCCGCGCCGCCCACGTGGGCGGCCAGGTCGTCGCCTTCCAGCAGTCGCACGCCAGCGTCGAGACGGACTTCCGCCACGGCCTGGGCGAGGCCATCACGGGCTTCGCCGCCGACCTGCCGGCGGGCCTGGGCAACCTGGGCTTCGCCGAGACCGTCTTCACCTTGACCCAGGAGATGCCCTACAACTTCGGCGCGGTTCTGCAGACGCTCACCGAGTCCGACGGCCGGTTCAACACCGGCAGCATGCGCAACATCTACTCGCCCGACGTGCGCGCCGCCTCCGAGCTCGTCGTCGACCGGCTGGCGGCCGACATGCGCCGCGACCCCTACCAGTTCCGCCGGGCCTTCTCCCGCAACGCCCGCGTGACCGCCGTGCTCGACCGGGTCGCGCAGGCCGGGCGCTGGGGGCGGGCGATGGAGCCGGGCACCGCCCAGGGCATCGCCATCCACAAGGAGTACAAGGGCGCGTCGGCCTGCCTCGTCGAGATCGACTGCCGCCCGGCCACCGTGGGCCGCCAGGTCCGCGACGCGGTCACCGGCCCCCGCGTCACCAAGGTGGTCTTCGCCATCGACGTCGGCCTGGCGATCAACCCGCGCGGCCTCGAGGCGCAGATGCAGGGCGGCATCAACGACGGCATCGCCCTCGCCCTGACCTCCAGCCTCCACCTGCGTGATGGCCACTTCCTCGAGGCCAGCTGGGACAACTACTTCTACACGCGGCAGTGGAACACCCCGCCCGAGGTCGAGGTGCACGTCATGCCGTCGAACAGCCCGCAGCCGGGCGGCGCGGGCGAGGCCGGGGTCGCGGCCACGTTCGCCGCCGTCGCCTGCGCCTACGCTCGGGCCACGGGCACGATGCCGACCCACTTCCCGGTCAACCACCTCGACGACCTGGCCTTCGAGCCCAAGTCGTTCGAGCCGCCGGTCCCGGCCTCGCCGACCAACGGCCTGCGCCTCACCTACTGACCCGCCCGTCGCCCCGACGTACCCGACCCACGCACCCGCCCGTCTGCCCGCCCGCCCCACCGGCACTGCCCCCGAGGAGCCTCCCGTGCCCCGTCAGACCTTCCGCCTCAACGGCGAGACCGTCAGCGTCGACGTCGAGGACGACGTCCGCCTCCTGTGGGTCCTGCGCGACCTGCTGGGCGTCGTCGGCCCCAAGTACGGCTGCGGCATCAACGTCTGCAAGGCGTGCACGTCGCACGTCAACGGCCGCGCCTTCAACCCGTGCGCCGTCCCCGTCGGCGACCTCGGGCCCGACGACGAGGTCACCACCATCGAGGGCCTGCCCGCCACCGTCGGCGCGGAGCTCCACCCCATGCAGGAGGCGTGGCTGGAGCGCGACGTCGCCCAGTGCGGCTACTGCCAGCCCGGGCAGATCATGGCCGCGGTCGCGCTGGTGAGGAAGGTGCAGCGCGAGGGACGGGCCATCAGCGACGCGGACCTCGACGGCATCCGCAACATCTGCCGCTGCGGGACCTACACCCGCATCCGCGAGGCCGTCCGGGCGGGCGAGCGCCGGATGTGACCCGTCCGGGTACGGCGCGACGTCGCCCGGCGGGCGGGGCGCGCCGTACCATGGCCGGGTGGCCAACTCCGTGAGCACACGCAAGGGCGGTGACGGTCGACTGACCGCCGCACTCGACCCCCAGGACCAGGGCCCGCAGGACGCCTGCGGCGTCTTCGGGGTGTGGGCGCCGGGCGAGGACGTGGCGAAGCTGACCTACTACGGCCTCTACGCGCTGCAGCACCGCGGCCAGGAGTCGGCGGGCATCGCGGTGAGCAACGGGCGCCAGATCCTCGTCTACAAGGACATGGGGCTCGTCTCGCAGGTCTTCGACGAGTCGACGCTGGACGCGCTGCAGGGCCACGTCGCGATCGGCCACTCGCGCTACTCCACCACCGGCGCGAGCACGTGGCACAACGCGCAGCCGACCTTCCACCCGACGGCGCACGGCTCGATCGCGCTGGCCCACAACGGCAACCTGATCAACACCGCCGAGCTGGCCGAGATGGTCCGCGACCGCAGCGTCCTCGACGGCGAGCTCGACCTCAAGGTCCACCGCCCCGAGCAGAACTCGACGAACGACACGAGCGTCGTCACCGCCCTGCTCGCCGACCACCCCGACACCACCGTCGAGGAGCGCGCGGTCGAGCTGCTGCCCCAGGTGCGCGGTGCCTTCTCGTTCGTGTGGATGACCGAGGACACGCTGTACGCCGCGCGCGACCCCCAGGGCATCCGCCCGCTGGTGCTCGGCCGCCTCGAGCGCGGCTGGGTCGTCGCGTCGGAGACCGCGGCGCTCGACATCGTCGGCGCGTCCTTCATCCGCGAGATCGAGCCGGGCGAGCTCGTCGCCGTCGACGCCGACGGCCTGCGCAGCCGCACCTTCGCGGAGCCCGCGCCGAAGCACTGCCTCTTCGAGTTCGTCTACCTCGCCCGCCCCGACACGGTGATGACGGGCAAGCGGATGCACAGCGTGCGCGTCGAGATCGGCCGCCGCCTCGCGAAGACGTTCCCCGTCGACGCCGACCTCGTCATCCCCGTCCCCGAGTCCGGCACCCCCGCCGCGATCGGGTACGCCGAGGCGTCCGGCATCCCGTACGGCACCGGTCTGGTCAAGAACTCCTACGTCGGGCGCACCTTCATCCAGCCGTCGCAGACGATCCGCCAGCTCGGCATCCGCCTGAAGCTGAACCCGCTGCGCGACGTCATCGAGGGCAAGAAGCTCGTCGTCGTCGACGACTCGATCGTGCGCGGCAACACGCAGCGCGCGCTCGTACGCATGCTCCGCGAGGCGGGCGCCCGCGAGGTGCACGTGCGGATCTCCTCGCCGCCGGTGAAGTGGCCCTGCTTCTACGGAATCGACTTCGCGACCCGCGCCGAGCTCATCGGCAACGGCCTGACCGTCGACGAGATCTGCCGCTCGATCGACGCGGACTCGCTCGGCTACATCGACCTGGACGACCTCATCGACGCCACGGCGGTGCCGAAGGACGACCTGTGCCGGGCCTGCTTCGACGGGGTCTACCCCATCGACCTGCCCGACTCCACCCACCTGGGCAAGGACGTCCTGGAGATCCAGCGCTCCGCGCCGAGCTCGCCGCCGGTCGCGACGACGACCGACGTCGACGGCCTCGCCGCCTCCCTCGCCGGGGGCGGCGCCGCCGACGCGCTGCGCCGGCCCTGACCGTCGTACCCGGCGCCCGACCCACTCCCGCACCACCTGCACTCCCGCACCCGGCCCCCAGGAGCAGCTGACGTGACCGACCCCGCCGAGAACGCGTACGCCGCCGCCGGCGTCTCCATCGAGGCGGCCGACCGCGCCATCGACCTCATGAAGGGCTGGGTGGAGAAGTCCCGGCGGCCCGAGATCATCGGGGGGCTCGGCGGCTTCGCCGGGCTGTTCGACGCGAGCGCGCTCAAGGCCTACGACCGCCCCGTGCTGGCCACGTCGACCGACGGGGTGGGCACCAAGGTGGCCATCGCCCAGGCGATGGACAAGCACGACACCATCGGCTTCGACCTCGTCGGCATGGTCGTCGACGACCTCGTCGTCTGCGGCGCCGAGCCGCTGTTCATGACCGACTACATCGCCACCGGCCGCGTCGTGCCGGAGCGCATCGCGGCGATCGTCAAGGGCATCGCCGAGGCGTGCGTCGAGGCCGGCTGCTCGCTGGTCGGCGGGGAGATCGCGGAGCACCCGGGCCTGCTGGGCCCCGACGACTACGACGTCGCGGGCGCCACCACCGGCGTCGTCGAGGCGGAGCAGATGCTCGGGCCCGGCCGCGTGCGCCCCGGTGACGTCGTCATCGCGATGGCCTCGAGCGGGCTGCACTCCAACGGCTACTCCCTCGTGCGCCACGTGCTCCTCGCCGGCGCCGGGTGGGAGCTCGACCGCCAGGTCGAGGAGCTGGGCGGCACGCTCGGCGCCGAGCTGCTGACGCCGACGAGGATCTACACCAAGCCCGCCCTCGCGCTGGCCCGCGGCACCGCGACCCACGCCATGGCCCACGTGACCGGCGGCGGCCTCGCGGCGAACCTCGAGCGGGTCATGCCGGCCGAGCTGACCGCGACCATCGACCGCGGCACCTGGACCCCGCAGCCCGTCTTCGACCTGGTGCGCCGCGTGGGCGACCTGCCCCAGGCCGACGTCGAGGCGACGCTCAACTGCGGCGTCGGGATGGTGGCGCTCACCGACCCCGGCTCGGTCGACACCGCCCTGCGACTGCTCGCCGAGCACGGCGTGGAGGCCTGGGTGGCCGGCGAGGTCCGCGCCCTGGCCGACGGCGACGTCGGCGGCTCGGTGAACCTCACGGGCCAGCACGCGGGCTGGTGAGGTCCGCCCCGCGAGGGGCCGACGGACGACGAGGCGCCCGCCCCCCGAGGGGGACGGGCGCCTCGTGTCGTCGTACGGGCGTCAGCCGGGGTCAGTCGTCGTCCCCGCTGATGCGGGTGGTGGCGCGACCGCCGAGACCGACGGAGCCCTGGGGGTCCGGCGGGCCGACGGCCTCGCGCAGGGCCGAGGCGCTGTACGGCGTGAAGTCGTCGCCGGGCAGCTCGTCGCGGATCCCGCGCATCGCGTCGCCCCAGATGGGGGCGACGAACCGGGAGGCCGAGACGTTGCCGAACCGGCGCCCGCCGACGCGCTGACCCTCGAGCGAGATCGGGGTGCCGACCTCGTTGGCGCCGGCGATCATCGCCACCGTCGCCAGGTTGGGCGTGTAGCCCGCGAACCAGACCGAGCGTGCGTTCTGCGTGGTGCCGGTCTTGCCCGCGTCGTCGATGCCCAGGCTCTGCGCGGCGGCGAAGCCGCCCGGGGCCAGCACGCCCGACAGGATCTCGTTGACGGCGTCCGCGACCTCGGGCGTGAGCACCTGGTCGCAGGTCGGGTCGTAGGTCTTGACGACGTTGCCGCCCGAGTCGGAGATCTGCACGACCGGCAGGGCGTCGCAGTGGACGCCGCGGCCGGCGAAGGTCGCGTAGGCCTCGGCCATCTCGACGGGGCTGACGTCCGCGACGCCGAGCACGAAGGACGGCACCCGCTCGGCCAGGCGGCCCGGCTGCTCCTCGCCCGTGGGGTTGTCGAGCTCGACGCCCATGGCGCGGGCGAGCTCGAACGGCTGGCACAGGCCCGTGCGCTGCGTGAGCTGGGCGTAGAACGTGTTGACCGAGAGCCGGGTCCCGGTCGTCATCGTCATGTAGCCCGAGTCGGTGGAGTTCGACGGCTCCCACGCGGTCGAACCGCCGTAGGGCTCGCCGTCGCAGTCGCGGAACGTGGACTCGCGGACGGCGATCTGCTCGGGGGAGCTGATGCCCCACGAGACCGGGATGCCCTGCTCGAGCGCGGCCGCGAGCACGAAGGTCTTGAACGTGGAGCCGGCCTGGAAGCCGTTGGAGTCGCCGAGCCGCTCGGGCACCGTGTAGTTGAGGTAGGTCTGGCCCGCCTCCATGTTCGTGCCCATGGGGCGCGACTGCGCCAGGCCCCGGACGTAGCCCGTGCCCGGCTCCACCATGGCGAGCCCGCCGATGGCGTTGTCGGTCGGGTCGACCGCGTCGGCGACCGCCTCGTCGGCGGAGGCCTGGTAGGTCTGGATGAGCGGCGTCCGGATCGTCAGGCCGCCCTCGTAGAGCAGCGAGCGGCGCGCGTCCTCGCTCTCGCCCAGGGACGGGTCGGCCAGCAGGTAGCGCAGCACGTAGTCGCAGTAGAACGGGGCGACCGACGACACGCAGCCGTTGGACGGCGCGCGGACGTTGAGGCCCAGGTCGGTGGAGCGGGCCGCCTGCTGGTCCTCGTCGGTCACGACGTTCAGCTGGGCCATGCGGTCGATGACCACGTTGCGCCGCTGCAGCGCGCGGTCGGGGTTGACCGTCGGGTCGAGGCCGACGGGGTTCTGCACGAGGCCGGCGAGCAGGGCGGCCTGGGGCAGCGTCAGGTCCGCCGCACTCGTGCCGAAGTAGGTGCGGGCCGCGGACTGGATGCCGTAGGCGCCGTTGCCGAAGTAGGCGAGGTTGAGGTACCGCTCCAGGATCCAGTCCTTGGAGTAGGTGTTCTCGATCGCGATGGCGTAGCGCAGCTCCTGGATCTTGCGGCTGAACGTCTCCTCCGTCGCCTCGGCGCGGGCCTGCTCGTCGTCGCCGGCCTGCTGCACCAGTGTCAGCTTCACCATCTGCTGGGTGATCGAGGAGCCACCCTGCACGACGCCGCTGTTGGCCTGGTTGACGATGAGCGCGCGCAGGGTGCCCTGCAGGTCCAGCGCCCCGTGCTCGTAGAACCGGTAGTCCTCGATCGACACGATGGCCTGGCGCATGAACGGGCTGACCTGGGTCAGCGGCACGTTGACGCGGTTCTCGTCGAAGATCGTCGCGATCACGTTGTCGTTCGCGTCGAGGATCCGGCTGCGCTGCGGCAGGGCCTGCGTCTCGAGCTCGGCCGGCAGCTCCTTGACGCTCTCGGAGACGTTGCGGGCCGAGATGCCGGCCATGCCCGCGAAGGGCAGGGCGAGGCCGGAGACGACGACGCCCAGCACGACGGAGGCCGCGAGCATCACCAGGAGGTGCTTCACGACGCGTCCCGCCGTGAGACGCTCGGGTGCGGAGGGGGACATGGTCCCCAAGGGTACGGGACCGCCCCGGGGTCGGGGCCTTTCCCGACCCGTCCCGCACGCCGGCCCCGCGCCCCGTCCCGGTCCCGGTCACGGGACCACCCGGGACCAACGGCCTAGTCCCTTCCGACTACCACGGTTGACGCAAATGGGTCTGCCGCGGACCTCGCGACTTCTTTACCTTGGTCCCGTTGGGTTGGAGAGCCGGGTGCGGGGCGTGGGGCCGTGCACCGGGCGTGAACGGGGTGGGGACGTCACATGTGGGTCGAGGAGTGGACGACGAAGGCCGTGTGCCGACAGGCGCAGCCGGACGAGCTCTTCGTGCGGGGGGCCGAGCAGAACCGCGTCAAGCAGCTGTGCCAGGGCTGCCCCGTGCGCACCGAGTGCCTCGCGGAGGCGCTCGACAACCAGATCGAGTGGGGGGTGTGGGGCGGCATGACCGAGCGTGAGCGCCGCGCCCTGCTGCGTCGTCGCCCGGCCGCGTCGTGGCGCGACGTGCTGGAGTCGGCGCGCAACGAGCACACCACCGCCGCGGTCTGAGCGTCCCGGGCCTCGCCGTCCCGCTCAGCCGGGGGCGAGCAGCTCGCCGACGCGCCGCAGGCCGTCCAGGTCGTGCACGTCGCTGGCCAGTGCGGGCACGACCGCCGTCGGCACCTCCGGGTGCGTGGCCGCGAACCGGGCCCGCAGCGCCGCCTCGCGCTCCGTGATGCGGACGTGGTCGGCGTGCAGCCGCAGCAGGCCCTCGGTCAGCTCGGGGTCGTGCAACCCGGCGTCGTCGCGGCGGCGCTCCAGGCGCTGCGCAGCCGCCAGCGCCTCCTCGGCGCTGAGCTCCACCGGTGGGTGCGGGTGCGCCCGGTTGACGACGAGCCCGGCGAGCGGCATGCGGTCGTCGGCCAGCCGCTCGACGAAGTACGCCGCCTCGCGCAGCGCGTCCCGCTCCGGCGCGGCGACGACGACGAACGCCGTACGGGAGTCCTGCAGCAGCGAGTAGGTCTGCTGCGCGCGCTGCTGGAAGCCGCCGAAGACGGTGTCGAACGCGGCGACGAACGTCTGCAGGTCGGTGAGGACCTGGGCGCCGAGCACCTTGGTCAGCGCGTTGGTGATGAGCCCGAAGCCCATGCTCATCACGCGGGCCGGACCCTTGGCAGGTGCCAGCAGCAGCTTGATGAACCGCCCGTCGAGGAAGCTGGAGAGCCGCTCCGGGGCGTCGAGGAAGTCGAGCGCCGAACGCGAGGGCGGGGTGTCGACGACGATGAGGTCGTAGGTGCCGTCCGCCTCCGCCTGCCGGTGGATCTGGCCCAGCTTCTCCATGGCCATGTACTCCTGCGTGCCCGCGAACGAGCTCGACAGGGCGACGTAGAACGGGTTCTCCAGGATGGCCCGCGCCTTCTCCGGGCTGGCCTGGCTCTCGACGACCTCGTCGAAGGTCGACTTCATGTCGAGCATCATCGCGTCGAGGCTGCCGCCCGCCGAGGTGTCGAGACCGGTGACGGGGCGGGGGGTGTTGTCGAGCTCCTCGATGCCCATCGACTGCGCGAGGCGGCGGGCCGGGTCGATCGTCAGCACGACCACCTTCCGGCCGCGCTCGGCGGCGCGCATCGCCAGCGCCGCCGCCGTCGTCGTCTTGCCCACGCCTCCGGAGCCGCAGCACACGACGATCCCGGTGCCCCGGTCGTCGAGGAGCGCGTCGAGGTCGAGGTACGGCGCGGGGCCCTCGGTGCCGGCCAGCGGGCCCACGCGGTGGCTGCTGCGACGGTGGGTCGCCGACCGCGCGGCCGCGCTGCCGGGGTCGGTGCTGCTGACCGTCATGCGTCCTCCCTCGTCACGTGCCTCATGCCATGCCCTGGCGCCGCAGGTGGGCGGCGAGCTCGTAGAGACCGCCGAGGTCGACGCCGCCGGCGAGGCGGGGCAGCTCGTAGGTGGGCACGTCGTACCCGGCCACGAGGGCCCGCTGCGAGTCCTCCAGCGCCCGGCGCTCGGCGTGGTCGCGGCCCTGGGCCAGCAGGTGCTCGGCCAGGGCGCCCAGGTCGTCGGGGGAGCCCTCGAGGCCGGCGGCGGCCAGGTCGCCCGCGAGCGCGGCGGGGTCGGCGGTGCCCGCGATGACCTGGGCGAGGTCCTCGGCGTCGAGCTCGTCCGGGCGGGTCAGGTTGACGACGACGCCGCCCACGGGCAGGCCGGTGCGGCGCAGGTCGGCGATGCCGTCGGCCGTCTCCTGCACGGGCATCTCCTCGAGCACCGTCACGAAGTGCACCGCGGTGCGCGAGGAGCGGAACAGCGTCATCATCAGGTCGGCCTGCGACTTGATGGGACCCACCTTGGCCAGGCCGGCGAGCTCGTCGGAGACGTTGAGGAACTGGGTGATGCGGCCCGTCGGCGGGGCGTCGAGGACGACCGCGTCGTACTGGCGGGCGCCCTTGCCGCGGCGCCCCGGCTTCGCCGCCTCGAAGACCTTGCCGGTGAGGAGCACGTCCCGCACGCCCGGAGCGATCGTGGTCGCGAACTCGATGACGCCGAACTTGTCGAGGGCGCGGCCGGCGCGACCGAGGCGGTAGTACATCGCCAGGTAGTCGAGCAGCGCCGACTCGGCGTCGATGTGGAGGGCGTGCACCGTGCCCGCCGGGCCCCGGGGCGAGCCGTCCGGGGCGGTGGCACCGGGCGTGGCCGGCAGCCCCTTCGCGATCTGGCGCTCCTCGTAGGGCAGCGGGTCGACGTCGAACATCCGGGCGATGCCCTGGCGGCCCTCGACCTCGCAGAGCAGGACGCTGCGACCGGTGGAGGCCAGCGCGAGCGCGAGCGCCGCGGCGACCGTGGACTTGCCCGTGCCGCCCTTGCCCGTGACCACGTGGAGCTGCACGTCGCGCCAGTGGGTGGCGTCGGGGACCGTGGCGGGGGGCACCTCGCGATCCTAGCCACGGGGCGGGTGGCGGGTCCGGCGTGTGAGGATCGAGCCATGTCGACCTCGATCTACGCCGTCACCTACGCCTACTCCGACGACGTCACGCTGCGCGACGAGCACCGCGCCGCCCACCGGGAGTACCTCGCGGGCCTCGCCGACGAGGGCCGCATGGTCGTCTCCGGCCCGTGGGGCGCGGACGAGGCCCCCGGCGCCCTGCTGCTCTTCCGCGGCGGCTCCGCCGACGAGGTGCGCGCGATGACCGCCGAGGACCCCTTCGTCACGATCGGCGTCGTCGTCGAGCAGACCGTCCGTGCCTGGGAGCCCGTGCTCGGCCCCGGCAAGGACGCCTTCGCCGGCTGAGCCTCCGCCCACGGGACGCCGTAGTCCCTGACGAAACCGTCGCGACACGCCGGTCGGGACGTCGGGAACGTCAGGGACTACGTCGGGCCCCGCCCCGGGTGGGGTACGGCGAGACGCGGGGCCCGCGCCTCAGTCCGCCGTCAGCCCCGCCGCGGGGCTGATGCGTGCGGCCCGGCGGGCGGGCAGTACGCAGGCGACGAGCCCGGCCAGGGCGGCGACGGCGACGACGGCCGCGAGCTGGCCCCAGGGCAGCACGAGCGCGGCGTCGCCGATGGCCGGCTGCACCATGACGCGCACGCCGATCACCGCGAAGAACACCCCGACGGCCGTGCCGAGCAGCGTCGCCACCACCGAGAGCAGCACCCCCTCCGCGGCGAGCGTGCGCCGCAGCTGCCGGCGCGTCAGGCCGAGCGCCCGCAGCAGCGCGTTCTCCCGGGCCCGCTCCAGCACCGACAGGCCGAGCGTGCTGCCGATGCCGACGAGCGCGATGAGCACGCCGATGCCCAGCAGGCCCACGACCGCCATCACCACGACGTCGAGCTGGGTGTCGACCCAGTCCCGCTGCTGCACGAGCGGGGTGACGCCGGCCCCGCTGCCGCTGGCGGCGGCCTCCAGGTCGGCGACGAGGTCGTCGACGTCGGCGCCGTCGTCGGCGCGCAACCACACGGCGTACGGCTCCGTGTCGTCCCCGACCAGCGCCTGGAGCGTCGCCGGAGAGACGAGGGCCGCCGAGCCCCACCCGCTGTCGACCAGCCGCGGCGTGAGCGTGCGGGTGCCGGCGGCCGTCGTCACCTCGACCCGCTCGGGCACGCCCGCGGTGCCGACGACGTCGTAGGGCACCGCGATCTCGTCGTCCGCCGGGGCGGCGATGGTGCGGTCCCCGCGGACGACCTCGTCGAGGGACCCGTCGGCGTCCTCGGCGGCGGCCGGTGCCGCGAGCGGGAGGGTGTCGCTGGACCAGACCTCCTCCGGGGGCAGGCCGCCGGTGTCGGTGCCCGCGGCGGGGGCGACCGCGGCGAGGCCGCCGGGCACGACGAGCGCCGCGTCGACGCCGCGCACCTCGGCGAGCCGGTCCGCGAGGTCGGCGTCGAGCGGGCCGGCGTCGGCGGCGACCGTGACGTCGACCGGGAACTGCTGGTCCAGCTCGACCGCCGTCGCCGACCGGGCACTCGCCATCCCCGTCAGCACGGCGGTGGTGAGCGTGACCCCGATGAGCAGGGAGGCGGTGGTGGCCGCCGTACGACGGGGGTTGCGCACCGCGTTGTCGCCCGCGATGCGGGCGGCGGGGCCGGTACGCCGGACCGCGAGCCCCACGAGCCGCAGCAGCGCCGGCACGACGACGGGCCCGAGCAGCACGACGCCGGCGAAGAACGCGGTGCCGCCGGCGACCATGACGAGCAGGTTCGCCGTGGCGACCGCCAGGGCGAGTCCCACGCCGCCCGCGACGAGCACGAGCCCGCCGAGCGCGATCCGGGCCCGGCCCGCGGTCGTGCGCACCGACGGCGCGGCCTCGGGGCGCAGGGCCGCCAGCGGGCTCACCCGCGTCGCGGTGCGGGTGGGCAGCCACGCGGCGACCACCGTGGTGACGACGCCGCCGAGGAACGCCGCGCCCCACCACAGGGGCGAGGGCCGGACAGCGCCCAGCGGGAAGTCGACGCTCGCCCGCAGCAGCGCGACGCCGCCGTACCCCAGGGCCGCGCCCAGCGCGAGGCCGGTCAGCGAGGCCAGGAGACCGACCACGAGGGCCTCGAGGCGGATCGCCCGGCGCACCTGCCGGCGGGTGGCGCCGACGCAGCGCAGCAGCGCGAGGTCGCGCAGGCGCTGGGCGAAGAGGATGGAGAAGGTGTTGGCGATGACCATCACCGACACGACCGCCGCGATGGCGGCGAAGAGCAGCACGAGCATCGCCATGACGTCGACCTGCTGGTTGGCCTGCTGCAGCCGGTCGTCCGCGACCTCGGCCGGGGTGAACGTCTCGAGCAGGCCGGTGGTCTCGACGTCGGCGTCGACGCTGCCCGACCCGTCGTCGCCCAGCGCCGCGATCGCGTCGGCGGCCGCGTCGACGTCGCCACCGGGGGCGACGGCGTACGTGACCGTCTCGGCCCACCAGCCCTCGAGGGTGCGCATCGTCGCGAACGGCACCCACAGGGCGCTGGAGGCCAGGCGGGTGCCGTCGGCGAGACCGACCACGGTGAGGGTGGTCGCGCCCTCCCCGCTGCCGACGACGAGCTCGTCGCCGACGGCGACGTCGCGGGCCCGGGCCTGCGAGGCGCTGACGACGGCCTCGTCGGGCGCCTCGGCACCGCGGCCCTCGACGACGTCCTGCCAGACCAGGGACGGGTCGTCGGCCCAGGTGCCGATCTCGGCGTCGGTGGCGACGGTCGAGCCGTCGGCGCGCTCGACCGTCAGCCAGGTCTGGGCCAGCGGCACGGCGGCGTCGCCCCGCTCCTCGGCCAGGTCGACGACGGCCTCGACGCCGGTGTTGTTCGGCCACCCGTCCAGCCCGCCACCGGTGACGACGAGGTCGCCCTTCTCGTAGGGCTTGCCGACCTCGCCGGTCAGCCCGCCGCGGGCCGAGGAGGCGAGGGCGTCGGTGACGACCACGAACGCGACCGCGATCGCCACGGCGAGGACGGCGGCGACGTAGCGGCGGGTGTGGGTGCGCAGCGACGCGAGCAGCACCGTCCTCATCGGGTGCCCCCGGCGGTGCGGGCCCCGGCGCCGGGACGCAGGGTGGCGAGGAGCTGCTCGGGGGTGGGGTCGACGAGGTGGGCGCGCACGGCGCCGTCGGCGAGCACGACGACGTCGTCGGCGTACGCCGCGGCGTCGAGCTCGTGGGTCACCATGACGACGGTCTGGCCGAGCTCGCGCACGCAGCGGCGCAGGAAGCCGAGCACCTCGGCGGAGGTGTCGGAGTCGAGGTTGCCGGTCGGCTCGTCGGCGAAGACGATCTCGGGCCGGGCGACGAGGGCACGGGCGATCGCGACGCGCTGCTGCTGGCCGCCGGAGAGCTCGCCGGGCCGGTGGCCGACCCGGTCGGTGAGGCCCAGGGTGGCGACGACCTCGTCGTAGCGGGCCCGCACCGTGGCGTCGACGCGGCGCCCGGCCAGCTCGAAGGGCAGCAGGATGTTCTGCCCCGCCGTCAGCATCGGCAGCAGGTTGAACGCCTGGAACACGAAGCCGACGTGGTCGCGGCGGAAGCGGGTGAGGGCGTCGTCGTCGAGCCCCTCGAGCCGCTTGCCGGCGATGCTGACCGTGCCCGACGTCGGCTGGTCGAGGCCGGCGAGGCAGTGCATGAGGGTCGACTTGCCGGAGCCGGACGTGCCCATGACGGCGGTGAAGCGACCGGCCGGGAGGTCGAGGTCGACGCCGCGGAGGGCGTGCACCTCGGCGTCGCCGCGGCCGTAGGTCTTCGTCAGGCCGCGGGCGCTGGCGGCCGGCGCGGGGCCGCTCGGCGCGGGGTGGACCAGGTCGGTGAAGGGTGTCGTGGACATGACCAGGACGCTAGGTACGGCGGGGCCCCCGGGTCGTCCGGCGACCGGTGGATCCTGCGGCGGGCGGGGCTGCCGCCGTACGCCGGGGGGTGGACGCCCCCGTGGCCGGCCGTCCCCCCCCGGGGGATGACGGCCCCGGTCCGGGCGCGGCGCTCAGCCCGCGGAGACGACGCCGGTCTCGTAGGCGAGGACGACGAGCTGCACGCGGTCGCGGGAGCCGGTCTTGGCCAGCAGGCGGCTGACGTGGGTCTTCACGGTGGCCTCGCCGACGAAGAGCGCGGTCGCGATCTCGCCGTTGGACAGGCCGCGGCCCACGAGCTCCAGCACCTCGGCCTCGCGGTCGGTGAGGTTCGCGAGCCTCGGGTCGGGTACGGCGTCCCCCGCCGCGGGCGGGCCCGCCGCCGTCGCACCCGGGCCGGCCCCGTCGGGCAGCGTCGCGGCGAAGTGGTCGAGCAGCCGGCGGGTCGTCGACGGCGCGACGACGGCGTCGCCGGCGTGCACCCGCCGGACGGCCTCGAGCAGCTCGGGCGGGGTCGCGTCCTTGAGGAGGAACGCCGAGGCACCGGCCTTGAGGGCGGCGAAGGCGTACTCGTCGAGGTCGAACGTGGTGAGCACGATGACGCGCGGGACCGGTCGTCCGGCGGCGGCCTCGGCGGCCAGCCGGCGGGTGGCGTCGACGCCGTCCATCCGGGGCATCCGCACGTCCATGAGCACGACGTCGGCGGTGACGGCGCCCAGGCGGCGCAGCGCCTCCTCACCGTCGCCGGCCTCGCCGACGACGGTCAGGTCGTCCTGGCTCTCCACCAGCATGCGGAAGCCGGCCCGCACCATCTGCTGGTCGTCGACGAGGAAGACGCGGATCGGCTCGGTGACGCTCACACGGGGATCCTCGCACCGACCTCGAACCCGCCGCCGGGCCGCGGGCCGGCGGTGACGCTGCCACCGGCCGCGCGCACCCGCTCGCGCATCCCCACGAGTCCGAGGCCGCCCGACGGGGCGTCGCGGCCCGGGGTCGCAGCGGCACCGCGTCCGTCGTCGGTGACCCGCACGACGACCTCCCCCGGTGCCTCGGCGACGACGACCTCCACGGTGTCCACGGGGCCGGCGTGCCGCCGTACGTTCGTGAGGGCCTCCTGCACGACGCGGTAGACGACGAGGGCCGTCCCGTCGGGCACGGCGGGGGCCGGGTCGGGAAGGCTCGCGATGATCGGCAGGCCGTCGGCGGCGGCCTGGTCGAGGAGGTGGGGCAGGTCCGCCAGGCCGGGCTACGGGGCGGTGCCCGTGCGGTCGGAGCGGAGCAGGCCGAGCAGGCGGCGCATCTCGGTGAGGGCCTCGCGCCCCGTGCCGGCGATCGTCTCGAGCGTGCGGGTGGCGACGTCGGGGTCCTTGGCGGCGGCGTAGCGCGCCCCGTCCGCCTGCACCACGATCACCGACAGGCCGTGGGCGACGACGTCGTGCATCTCCCGGGCGATGCGGGCGCGCTCGTCGGAGGCGGCGAGCTCGGCGCGCTGCTCGGCGTCGCGGGCGAGGTGCTGGGTGTGGGCGAGGAGGGCGTCGACGTACGCCGCCCGCGTGCGCCCCAGCGTGCCGAGCGCCCAGGCGGCGAGCACGATGAGCCCGATCGTGACGGCGTAGCTGCGGGCGGCCACGAGCCCGTCGCCGTACGCCATCGTCCAGTCGAGCGCCGCGACCACGGCGGCCACGAGCCCCGTGGCGAGCGCGGCGTAGCCCGCCCGGGCGGAGGAGAACCGCGCCACGGAGTAGACCGCGACCGGGAACGCGAGCTGGCTGGGCAGGGGATCGCCGAGGAGCGGCACCTGCAGCGCGCTCGCCGCGACGACCGCCGCGAAGGTCGCCACCGGGTGGTGGCGGCGCCACAGCAGCGGCAGGGTCTGCGCCGCGCCGAGCCCCAGGGCGACGACGGAGGAGAGGCTGACGCCGCCCACGAACGCCAGGAACCCGATGCCCCCGACCACCGCCAGGTCGAGGAGCGCGGCCCCCCGCGGGCCCAGCCGTCGGGGCTGCCGCGGCAGCACGGCGACGGTCGTCATGACCGGTGAGCGTACGGCGCGCCGTACCCGCCCCGCGTCCGCCTGCGGGTGGATCCGACGCCGCTCCCGCCCCGGCCCGCCGTCGAGCCGGGCGTCGCACGGGTCGGGCGGCGAGCGCGCCGAGTAGGGTGCCCCGCATGACGAAGTGGGAGTACCAGGTGGCGCCGATTCCGCTCCACAACGAGGCACTGATGCTGAACAACTTCGGCCAGGACGGCTGGGAGCTGGTGGCCATCCACACCAACGCCCAGGGCGGCCTCGTCGCCTTCCTCAAGCGTCCCGGCCAGGGCTGAGCAGTGGCGCACCCCGAGGAGCGCCTGGCCGAGCTCGGCCTGACGGTGCCCGAGGTCGCCAAGCCGGTCGCGGCGTACGTGCCGGCGGTCCGCTCGGGCATCCACGTCATGACGTCCGGCCAGCTGCCCATGCGCGGCGGCGAGCTGATGGCGACCGGCAAGGTCGGGGGAGCGGTGAGCCCCGAGGACGCCGTGGCCTGCGCGCAGCAGTGCGCGCTCAACGCCCTCGCCGCCGTCAAGGCCGAGATCGGTGACCTGGCCCTGGTCAAGCGCGTGGTCAAGGTGGTCGCGTTCGTGTCCTCGACCCCCGACTTCACGGGGCAGCCGCAGGTCGCGAACGGGGCCTCCGAGCTGCTGGGCCGGGTCTTCGGCGAGGCCGGGGTGCACGCGCGCTCCGCGGTCGGCGTGCCGGTGCTGCCGCTCGACGCGCCCGTCGAGGTCGAGATCGTCGTCGAGGTCTGAGCGTGCGGATCCCGCTGCCGCCGGTGCCCGTGCCCGACGAGGTCGTCGCGCTGGCGGGGGAGTACGCCGCGGGGCGGCGCACGCCCGCGGAGCCCCGTGACGCCGCGACGGTCGTGCTCGTGCGCGACGGCGCCGGTGACCCCGGCGGTCCCGAGCTCTACCTGCTGCGGCGGCACACGTCGATGGCGTTCGCGGCCGGCATGGCGGTGTTCCCCGGCGGCGGGGTCGACCCGCGCGACTTCGACGCCGACCTGGGTGACGGCGGCTGGGCCGGGCCGTCGCCCGCGGCCTGGGCCGAGCGTCTCGGCGTCGACGAGGAGCGGGCGGCGGCGCTGGTCTGCGCCGCGGTGCGCGAGACGTTCGAGGAGTCCGGCGTGCTGCTCGCCGGCGCCTCCGCCGACGAGGTCGTCGCCGACACGACGGGGGCGGACTGGGAGGCCGACCGGGTCGCCCTGGAGACCCACGAGCTCGCCTTCACCGACTTCCTCGCCCGCCGCGGCCTGGTGCTGCGCACCGACCTGCTCGGTGTCTGGGACGCCTGGGTGACGCCCCGCTTCGAGCCGAAGCGCTACCGCACGTGGTTCTTCGCCGCCGCCCTGCCCGCGGGCCAGCGCACCCGCGACGTCTCGACGGAGTCGTCCTCGGTGGAGTGGGTGCCCGCGGCCGACGCCGTGGTCGCCGCCGAGACCGGGGGCACGGCGATGATGCCCCCGACGTACCTCACGTGCCTCGACGTGGCCCAGCAGCCGAGCGCCGCGGCCGTCCTCGCCGAGGCGGGTCGGCGCACCGTGGAGATGTTCGAGCCCGACGTCGAGCGGCTGCCGGACGGCGGCTGGACGATGTCGATGCCCGACCGGATGCGTCCCGTCCTCGCGGCGCACCGCGGCTGAGGTGGGGCGGGTGGCGGCAGGCGTGGAGGCGTGGCACGGCGGCACCTTCGGCGAGCGGGGCCGGTGCGTCCTGGCCCCCAACGCCGGGACGATGACCCTCGACGGCACCAACACGTGGGTGCTGCGCGAGCCGGGCGCCGCCCGCGCCGTGGTGGTCGACCCCGGGCCGCCCGACGAGGCCCACCTCGACGCGGTGCTGGAGGCCGCCGAAGGCCGGGTCGGCGCGGTGCTGCTCACCCACCACCACCTCGACCACTCCGAGGCCGCGAGGGCGTTCGCGGAGCGGGCCGGCTGCGGCGTGCGGGCGCTGGACCCGGCGTACCGGCTGGGGTCCGAGGGCCTCGGCGACGGCGACGTCGTCGAGGTCGACGGGCTGGAGGTGCACGTCGTCGCGACGCCGGGGCACACGGCCGACTCGCTGTCGTTCGTGCTGCCCGCCGAGCGGGCGGTGCTGACCGGCGACACGGTGCTCGGCCGCGGCACGACCGTGGTGGCCCACCCCGACGGGCAGCTGGGCGCCTACCTCGACTCCCTCGACCGGCTGCACGCGCTGGCCGAGCGGGAGGAGGCGCGCGTCGTGTGGCCCGGGCACGGCCCGGTGATCGACGACGCGCTGGCCGCGCTCGACTCCTACATCGCCCACCGGCGCTCCCGGCTCGAGCAGGTCGAGACGGCCGTGGCCGGCCTGCGGGAGGTGGAGCAGCTCGACGCGGAGACCCTGCCGCGCCGGGTGGTCGAGGTCGTCTACGCCGACGTCGACCCCGTGCTCTGGGGCGCCGCGGAGCTCAGCGTGCGGGCCCAGCTGGCGTACCTCGGGCTCTGAGGAGCTTCCCCCCACCGAGGTGGGGAGACCGCAGTTGCGCTCAGCGCGCGCGGCGCGAGAGCCGCTCGATGTCCATGATGACGACGGAGCGGGGCTCCAGGCGCAGCCAGCCGCGCGAGGTGAAGTCGGCGAGCGCCTTGTTGACCGTCTCGCGCGAGGCGCCGACGAGCTGCGCCAGCTCCTCCTGCGTGAGGTCGTGGTGCACGTGCACGCCGTCGTCGGCGGTGCGGCCGAAGCGGTCGGCGAGGTCGATGAGCGCCTTGGCGACGCGACCGGGCACGTCGGAGAACACGAGGTCCGCCACGACGTCGTTCGCCTTGCGCAGGCGTGCGGCGAGCTGGGCGAGGAGGCCGCGGGCGACGCTCGGACGTCCTTCGATCCAGCCCTGCAGGTCGTCGTGGGAGAGCGACGCGAAGGTCGACTCCGTCACCGCGGTGACGGTCGCCGAGCGCGGGCCCGGGTCGAAGAGCGACAGCTCGCCGAACATCTGGCCGGGGCCGAGGATGGCCAGCAGGTTCTCGCGACCGTCCGCGGAGGTGCGGCCGAGCTTCACCTTGCCGTCCAGCACGACGTAGAGCTTGTCCCCGGAGTCGCCCTCGTGGAACAGCACCTCGCCGCGCCGCAGGCGGGTCTCGGCCAGCGACTCGACGAGAGACTCGATCGCCTCGTCGTCGAGCGCGCTGAAGAGCGGCGCCTGACGCAGCACGTCGATGTCCACAAGATCCTCCCGGGGAGACGGTGTCGGTCGTGGCGCACGCCACGGCCACCCCGCATCCTAGCGGCGCCGCGCCTCCGGCGCCGCCAGGCCGTGGGACGGCACGCCGGTCGGTGGCGACCCGTACCCTGTCGGGGTGCCTGACGTCGCCCTGGTCCGCCGTGCCCGGAAGATCGACCGGGTGCTGGCGCAGACCTATCCCGACGCCCGCTGCGAGCTCGACTTCGCCAACCCCTTCGAGCTCCTCGTCGTCACCGTGCTCTCCGCGCAGACGACCGACAAGCGGGTCAACGCGGTGCGGCCCACGCTGTTCGCGGCGTACCCCGACCCCGCCGCGATGGCCGCCGCCGACCGCGCCGTCCTCGAGGGCATCGTCGGCCCGCTCGGCTTCTTCCGCGCCAAGACCGACGCGCTGCTCAAGCTGAGCCAGGCCCTGGTGGAGCGGTACGACGGGCAGGTGCCGCCCCGCCTCGAGGACCTCGTGACGCTGCCCGGCGTGGGCCGCAAGACGGCCAACGTCGTGCTGGGCAACGCCTTCGACGTCCCCGGCATCACGGTCGACACCCACTTCGGTCGCCTCGTGCGCCGCTTCGGCTGGACCGAGGAGACCGACCCGGTGAAGGTCGAGCACGCGATCGGCGCGCTCTTCCCGCGCCGCGACTGGACGATGCTGTCCCACCACCTCATCTGGCACGGCCGCCGCCGCTGTCACGCCAAGAAGCCCGCCTGCGGCGCCTGCCCCGTGGCCCGCTGGTGCCCCGCGTTCGGGGAGGGCCCGACCGACCCCGTGCTCGCCGAGGCGCTGGTGCGCACCGAGGGTCGCGCGTGAGGGGTACGGCGGCCGCCGCCGCCCTCCTGGCCCTCGCCGGGGCGCTCGCCGGCTGCGCGCCCTCGGGGGAGGGCTCGCGGGACGGGGAGGCGTACGTCGTGCCCAGCGTCGGGCCGCGCGACCTGGTGGTCGACAGCCCCGAGCTCCGCGCGCTCAAGGCCGACGCGGGCGTCGCGCCCTGCGTGCCCGGCGCCGGCGAGGCGGTCGACGGCGGCCTGCCCAGCGCGGTCCTGCCGTGCTTCGGTGGCGGCGAGGCGGTCGACCTCAGCTCGCTCGAGGGTCCGCTGCTGCTCAACTTCTGGGCCAGCTGGTGCGGCCCGTGCCGCGAGGAGATGCCGCTGCTCCAGGCCTTCCACGAGCAGTACGGCGACCAGGTCGCCACCGTGGGCGTGGCCTACAACGAGCTCGACCCGGAGGGGGCGATGGAGCTGGTCGCCGAGTCGGGCGTGACCTACCCGCTGCTCGTCGACACGCAGGAGTACCTGGGCACCCAGGAGGCGTTCCTCGCCCTCAACCGCGGGCTGCCCGTCACGACGCTCGTCGACGCGTCGGGGCAGGTCGTGTTCAGCGAGGCGGTCGCCCTGAAGTCCACCGAGCAGCTGCTCGACCTCGTCGACGAGCACCTGGGGCTGCAGCGGTGAGCGCGTCCGGCAGCGACGGGACCGTCGGCCCCGCGGGCGCCCCCGACTGGCTGCGCCCGATCACCGACGCGCTGGCCACGATCCGGGCCGAGCACCTCACCGCGTTCACGCCCCCGCCCGGCGGCGACGCCCGCCCGGGCGCCGTCCTCATGGTCTTCGCGGAGGGCGAGCGCGGCCCCGAGCTGCTGCTCACCGAGCGGGCCCACCACATGCGCTCCCACCCCGGGCAGGTCTCGTTCCCCGGCGGCAGCCTCGACCCCGGGGAGACCCACGAGCAGGCCGCGCTGCGCGAGGCGTGGGAGGAGATCGGCCTCGACCCGGCGTCGGTGCACGTCGTGGGCCGGCTGCCCGAGCTCTGGCTGCCGCCGAGCAACTTCGCCGTCGTGCCGGTCGTCGCCTGGTGGGCCTCGCCCGGCACCGTGTCGGTGCGCAGCGCCGACGAGGTGCACGCGATCCACCGCGTCGCCGTCGCCGACCTCGTCGACCCCCGCTGGCGGCGCACCGTCCGCGGACCGTCGGGCTGGTCGTCGCCGGGCTTCCTCATCGGCGAGGACCACGACGTGGTGCTCTGGGGCTTCACCGGGGGGATCGTCGCGCGCCTGCTCGACTTCCTCGGGTGGAGCGAGCCGTGGGACGACACGCTCACGACGGCGCTCCCGTCGTACATGCTGGGCGGCGCCGAGCGCGCGGGACCGCAGACCGTGCGGCAGGAGCCGGTCGAGGCCCCGATCGAGGGGCCGATGGCCGACATCGAGGAGAGCGACGGATGAACTGGCTGGACTGGGTGCTGCTGCTGCTCGTGGGCACCTACGCGCTGTCGGGCTACTGGCAGGGCTTCATCACGGGCGCGTTCGCGACGGCCGGGCTGCTGGTCGGCGGGCTCGCCGGCATCGTGCTGGCGCCGCTCGTGCTGGGGGACGCCGAGCCGGGGCTGTGGGTCTCGCTGGGGGCGCTGTTCATCGTCATCCTGCTCGCCTCGATCGGGCAGGCCAGCTTCCAGTACCTGGGCTCCCGCGCCCGCGACCACGTCACGTGGCAGCCGGCGCGCGTCGTCGACGCCCTCGGTGGGGCGGCGCTCAGCGCGCTCGCCGTGCTCCTCGTCGCCTGGGCCCTCGGCGTCGCCGTCTCCGGCACCCGCATCGCGGGCGTGACCGAGGCCGTGCGCAGCTCGGCGGTGCTGGCGAAGGTCGACACGGTGCTGCCGGGCGAGGCCGACCGCGCGCTGGAGGCGTTCAACGGCGTCGTGGGCACCTCCTTCTTCCCGCGCTACCTCGAGCCGTTCGCGCCCGAGCGCATCGTCGAGGTCGCCCCGGGCGACCGGGAGACGCTGCAGGCCGCCGGCGTCGTCGGTGCCCAGAGCCGCGTGCTGAAGATCCGCGGCGACAACGACTGCGGCCGCGGCGTCGAGGGCACGGGCTTCCTCTACGCCGACGACCGCCTCATGACCAACGCCCACGTCGTGGCCGGGGTGGACGAGCCTCGCGTCGAGCTCGGCGGCGAGTGGGTGCAGGCCCGCGTCGTGCACTACGACCCCCAGGTCGACGTCGCGGTCCTGGCGCTCGACGACCAGGGCCTCTCCCCGCTCGCCTTCGGCGAGGGCGCGACGGAGGAGAGCGTGGCGATCCTCGGCTACCCGCAGGACGGGCCGTACGACGTGCAGCCGGCCCGCATCCGCGCCCAGCAGCAGCTGCGCTCGCCCGACATCTACGGCGAGGGCCGCACCGTGCGCGACGTCTTCTCGCTGCGCGGCCTCGTGCGGCCCGGCAACTCCGGCGGCCCGGTGGTCGACGCCTCGGGCCAGGTCGTCGGCGTCATCTTCGCGGCGTCGGTGACCGACACCGACACGGGCTACGCGCTCACCGCGGCCCAGGTCGCCAGCGCCGGCGAGGCCGGCCGGGCGTCGTCCGTCGAGGTGGCCACCGGGGCCTGCGCGGCCTGAAGGGCGCGCGTCGTACGACGGGGTGACAGCGCCGCGACGCGGATCGGCGCCCGGACGCGACAGCGCCCCGCGGGCCTGGGCCGGCGGGGCGCGTCGGGGGCGGCGGGGCCGCCCGGAGCCACGGGGGCGCGCGAGGCGCTGCGGGAGCGGGAGGTCAGCCGACCTTGCCCTTGAGCGCCGGGGGGATCTGCTTGCCCTGGCGGATGGCGCGCTCCGGGGCGCGGACCTTCTTGACCTTCCGGATGCCCAGGAACACGAGCAGCCCGGCGAGCAGCAGGTAGGCGCCGGTGACGATGAGGTAGGCCCAGTGGAGGTCGAGGCCGTCGCCGTTCCAGTGGATGAGGTGGGCGAAGGCGATCGACAGCAGGATGATCGCCAGCAGGCCGAGGAAGCCGGCGACGGCGAACAGGACGGCGCCCGTGCCGCCGTTCCTCACGCTGACCTTGAGCTCGGCCTTGGCGAGCTCGATCTCCTTCTGCAGCAACGTGGACACGTCGCGGCTCGCGTCGGCCACGAGCTGGCCGATCGTGGGCTCGGTGTCCTTGACCGGGTTGACCGGGTCGGTCGTCATGGAGTCATCCCCTGGTGGCTCGTGGTGGTGCGGGCGGCGGCGCAGCTGCGTCTCGCCCGACCCTACAACGCAGGCGTGGCACGGCCCGGCGCACGGCGCGCCCCGGTGAGCGGGGGTACGCCGCGCGGCCGGGCCACGGGGTCCTGCGGGTGGTGCGGGTCGGGCGGTGGGACCGGTGCTACCGGCTCAGCCGTCGGCCTTGTCGGTGGAGAGGCCCTTCGAGATCAGGTCCATGACCGAGGAGTCGGCGAGCGTGGTCACGTCACCCACCTCGCGGTGCTCGGCCACGTCGCGCAGCAGACGCCGCATGATCTTGCCCGACCGGGTCTTGGGCAGCTCGGGCACGACCATCACCTGGCGGGGCTTGGCGATGGGGCCGATCTCCTTCGCCACGTGGCTGCGCAGCTCCTCGACGATGTCGGCGCCGCCGTCGCCCGCCTCCTCGCGGAGGATGACGAAGGCGCAGACGGCCTGACCGGTGGTCTCGTCGGCGGCGCCCACCACTGCGGCCTCCGCGACCTTCGGGTGGGAGACGAGCGCGGACTCGATCTCGGTGGTCGACAGGCGGTGGCCCGAGACGTTCATGACGTCGTCGACGCGGCCGAGCAGCCAGATGTCGCCGTCCTCGTCGAGCTTGGCACCGTCGCCGGCGAAGTAGTAGCCCTGCTCGGGGAACCGCGACCAGTACGTGTCCTGGTAGCGCTGGTCGTCGCCCCAGATGGTGCGGAGCATCGCGGGCCACGGCTCGGTGATGACGAGCAGGCCGCCCTCGCCGTTGCCGACCGGGTTGCCGTCGTTGTCGACGACCGCGACCTCGATGCCGGGCACGGCGAGCATGGCCGAGCCCGGCTTGCCCGCGGTGACGCCCGGCAGCGGGCTGATCATGTGGGCGCCGGTCTCGGTCTGCCACCAGGTGTCGACGATCGGGGCGCTGCCGCCGCCGATGTTCTCGCGGTACCAGACGTAGGCCTCGGGGTTGATGGACTCGCCCACGGAGCCCAGCAGGCGCAGCGACGAGAGGTCGTACTGCGCGGGGATGTCGTCGCCCCACTTCATGAAGGTGCGGATGGCGGTGGGCGCCGTGTAGAGCGTCGTCACCTTCTTCTCCTGCACGATCTCCCACCAGCGGCCCTTGTGGGGGGAGTCGGGGGTGCCCTCGTAGAGCACCTGCGTGGCGCCGTTCGCCGTCGGGCCGTAGACGATGTAGGAGTGCCCGGTGACCCAGCCGATGTCGGCGGTGCACCAGTAGACGTCGGTCTCCGGCTTGTGGTCGAAGGTCGACCAGAAGGTGGAGGCGCACTGGGTGAGGTAGCCGCCCGAGGTGTGCAGGATGCCCTTCGGCTTGCCCGTCGTGCCGGAGGTGAACATGACGTAGAGCGGCTGCTCGGCGTCGAACAGCTCGGGGGTGTGCTCGGTGGAGGCGGCCTCGACGACGTCGTGCCACCAGACGTCGCGTCCCTCGACCCACGAGCCCTCCGGCAGGTCCTGGCCGGTACGGCGCACCACCAGCACGCTGCGCACGCTGCCGTCCGGCAGCTTCGCGACGGCGTCGTCGACGGCGGGCTTGAGCGCGGAGGGCGCGCCGCGGCGGTAGCCGCCGTCGGAGGTGACGACCACCTCGGCCTGGCAGGCCTCGATGCGCGAGGCGAGCGCGTCGGAGGAGAAACCGCCGAAGACGACGGTGTGGGGGGCGCCGAGCCGGGCGCACGCGAGCATCGCGACGACGGCCTCGGGGATCATCGGCATGTAGATGGCGACCCGGTCGCCGGCGCGGACGCCGAGGTCGGTGAGGGCGTTGGCCGCCTGGGAGACCAGGTCCTTGAGCTCGGCGTAGGTGATGTCGCGGGTGTCGCCGGGCTCGCCGACGAAGTGGAACGCGACCCGGTCGCCGTTGCCGGCCTCGACGTGGCGGTCGACGCAGTTGTAGGCCACGTTGAGCCTCCCGCCCACGAACCACTTGGCGAAGGGCGGGTTCGTCCAGTCGAGCACCTCGGTGAACGGCTCGCCCCACGTGAGGCGCTCGGCCTGCTCCGCCCAGAAGCCGAGGCGGTCGGCCGCGGCCCGCTCGTAGGTGGCCGCCGTCGCGTTGGCGTCGCGCGCCAGCTCGGCGGGCGGGGCGAAGCGCCGCTCCTCCTTGAGCAGGTTCGACAGGTTCTCGCTCACGTCTCTCTCCTCCTCCGCCCGCGGGGGGCGGTCGGTGCTGGGCGGCTGGTCGTTCGTCAGCCTAGGCCGGTGCTCCCGTCGTACGACGGGACTGCTGCGCGTGCGTGACGGTGGGGACCCCCGGTGGTCCCGGGAGTCCCCACCGCGGGGCTCAGTGCTGGCTCGCCCCCTCGGCGCCCGCGCCGGTGAGCGCGCGGACCTCGAGCTCGGCGTAGAGCGCCTCGGAGTGCGACTCCCGCGACGTCAGGGTGCCGATGATGCCGAGCAGGAAGCCGGCGGGGATCGACACGATGCCGGGGTTGTTGAGCGGGAAGATCGCCCAGTCGCTGTCGGGGAACAGCGACGTCTCGGCGCCCGAGGTCACCGGCGAGAGGAGCACGAGGCCCACGCTGGTGATGAGGCCCCCGTAGATGCTCCAGGTCGCGCCGCGGGTGTTGAAGCGCTTCCAGAACATGTTGAAAAGGATCGCCGGCAGGTTCGCCGACGCGGCGACCGCGAAGGCCAGCGCCACGAGGAAGGCGATGTTGAGGCGCTGCGCCGGGATGGCGAGCACGATCGCGACCGCGCCGATGGCGAAGGCGGCGATGCGGGCGACCCGCACCTCGTCCTTCTCCGAGACGGTGCCCTCCTTCTTGAACACGCCCTTGTAGAGGTCGTGCGCCACCGAGGAGGACGACGCCAGCGTCAGGCCGGCGACCACCGCGAGGATGGTCGCGAAGGCGACCGCCGAGATGAGCGCCAGCAGGATCGCGCCGCCCGTCGAGCCGTCACCGCCACCGACCGCCTCGGCGAGGAGCGGCGAGGCGAGGTTCGAGTTGTCGCCCACCGTCGAGCCCTCGGAGGTGTCGAGCAGCGCCGCGGCCCCGAAGCCGAGCACCAGAGTCATCAGGTAGAAGGCGCCGATGAGACCGATGGCCCACAGCACGGACTTCCGGGCGTCGCGCGCCGTCGGCACCGTGTAGAAGCGGATGAGGATGTGGGGGAGTCCCGCCGTACCGAGCACGAGGGCCAGGCCGAGCGACAGGAAGTCGATCTGCGAGGTCAAGGTGGAGCCGTACTGCAGGCCGGGCTGCAGGAACGCGTCGCCCTTGCCCGAGTTGTCCGCGGCCTCGCCGAGCAGCGCCGAGAGGTTGAAGTCGAACTTCAGCATGACGAGGAAGACGATGAGCGCGGAGCCGAGCATGAGCAGGACGGCCTTGACGATCTGCACGTACGTCGTGCCCTTCATGCCGCCGACGACGACGTAGAAGATCATCAGCAGGCCGACGCCGACGATGGTGAGGTTCTTGACCGCCTCGCTGGACACGCCGAGCAGGAGGGCGACGAGCGTGCCGGCGCCGACCATCTGCGCGAGCAGGTAGAAGATCGAGACGACCACGGTGGAGACCGACGCGGCCGTGCGCACGGGGCGCTGGCGCATCCGGAAGGCGAGCTGGTCGGCCATCGTGTAGCGACCCGCGTTGCGCAGCATCTCCGCGACGAGCAGCAGCGCGACGAGCCAGGCGACGAGGAAGCCGATCGAGTAGAGGAAGCCGTCGTAGCCGTAGAGCGCGATGGCCCCGGAGATGCCGAGGAACGAGGCGGCCGACATGTAGTCGCCGCCGATCGCGAGGCCGTTCTGGAAGCCCGAGAACGAGCGCCCGCCGGAGTAGAAGTCGGTCGCGGACTTCGTCTGGCGCGAGGCCCAGAACGTGATCCCGACGGTGAGGAGGACGACGCCGAGGAACAGCGCGCTGGTGAGGAACTGCTGGCTCATCGCGAGTCGTCCTTCCGGAGGTGGTGGCCGCCGGCGGCGCCGCGGGTGTCGTAGCGGTCGAGCAGCTCGGCCGCGAGGGGGTCGAGGGTCCGCGTCGAGTGGCGCGAGTAGAGCCAGGCGATGCCGAACGTCGTGACGAACTGCAGCAGGCCGAAGATCAGGGCGACGTTGACGTTGCCGACCACCTCGGTGTTCATCAGGCCGGGCGCCCAGTTGGAGAGCGCGACGTAGGTCAGGTACCAGACGAGGAACGCGACGGTCCACGGCAGCGCGAAGCCGCGGTAGCGGCGGCGCAGCTCGGCGAACTGCGCCGTCGAGTGCAGGTCGGCGTAGATCGGTTCGGACGTCGAGCGGTACCTCTGCTCGGACGGTTCGGGCATCGTTGCCTCCTCGGCGGGGATGTGAGCACGGTCACGCTAGGTGTGGTCGCGCTCACGGGCGACGCCGCGGGCCGCCCGGGTCGGTGGGCGGCGCCGCGGGTCGCCGAGCGGTCGTCCGGGCGCGACGAACGGTCGCGGGGCGGGCGTCCTCGCGGTCCGCCCCCCGCGCCCCTGGCCGGGGTGCCAAGATCGGGTCATGCGCGTGCACCACGCCGTCGCCGGCGTCCTCCGTCCCCGGTTCGCAGCGCGGGCGGTCTGCCACGTCCTCGTCGTGGAGCACGAGGCGGGCCTCGTGCTCGTCGACGCCGGTCTGGGTACGGCGGACCTCGCCGACCCGCGCCGGCTCGGCCCGGTCGGGCGGATGCTGCGGCCCGACCCCGACCCGAGCACCACCGCCCTCGCGGCCGTCCTGGCCCTGGGTCACAGCGCCACCGACGTCACCCACGTCGTGCTCACCCACCTCGACTTCGACCACGCCGGCGGGCTGTCCGACTTCCCGCAGGCGGTCCTGCACACCACGACGACCGAGTGGGCCGCCGCGACGGTCGCGACGCACGCGCCGGAGCGGCTGCGCTACCGCCCCGTGCAGTGGGCGACGACGAGCGACGTACGTCGGCACGCGGGCCCGGGCGAGCCGTGGCGCGACGGGCTGCGCGGGCACGAGGTGCTGCCGGGCATCACGCTCGTGCCGCTGGCCGGGCACACCCGGGGCCACGCGGCGGTCGCCGTCGAGGGCGACGCCGGGCTCGTCGTGCACGCGGGCGACGCGGCGTTCGACGCCAGCACCTTCGGGGCGTGCGACCCCGGCACCGGCGACGCGTTCGGCACGCTGCCGGCGCTGCGGGCGTTCGAGGCGGTGGCGTGCCGCCAGCCGTGGCGGCTGCGCCGCAACCACGCCGCCCTGCGGCGCCTCGACGCCGACCCGGCCGTCACCGTCGTCACCGCGCACGACCCCCGCCAGCTGCCCCCCGACGCGGAGGTCTGAGCGCCGGGACCCGTTCGTGGTGGGAGCGCCAGGCATTCCGCGGCGCTGCCACCACGAACCGGCGCCGGGCCCCGCCGCGCTCAGCCCCGGTCGAGCTCGACGGCCTCGGGGGTGTGGAGCCGCACCATGAACCGGTCGACGCCCTCGGGCACCCGCGCCCGGGTCGCGCGGCTGACGCCGACCATCGTGGCGAAGGCGAGCGGCACGCTCCACGCGGCGGGCTGCGTCACCAGCGCCACGCCCCAGCCCTCGCCGCTGGCGGAGCCGAGCACGAGCGCCGCGACGACCCCGACGAAGGAGCCGAGCCCGCCCACGACGAGCCCGGCCAGCGCCCCGGCGGCGGTCAGGCCGCGCCACCAGATGCCGAGCACGAGCAGGGGGCAGAACGTCGAGGCCGCCACCGCGAAGGCCAGCCCGACCGACCGCGCGACCGGGATCCCCGGAGCCGCCAGCGCGGCGAGGCAGGGCACGCCCGCCGCCAGCACGGCGGCGACGCGGAACGCCGCCACGGGCCCGAGCCCCCGCGTGGCGTGCCGGCTGCGCGTCACGGCCTGGCTGAGCACGCCGGCGACCGCGATCGTCAGGCCCGACGACGTCGACAGGAACGCCGCGAAGGCCCCCGCGGTCAGCACGGCGGTGAGGGCGTCCGCCAGCGTCCCGTCGGTCATGAGGCCCGGCAGGCGCAGCACGACCGTGTCGGCCCCGCCCGCCTCGACGTCCGCGCCGTACACGCGGCCGAGCGCGCCGTACACGGGCGGCAGCAGGTAGAACAGGCCCAGCAGCCCCAGCACCCCGAGGGTGGTACGGCGGGCGGCCCGGCCGTCGGGGTTGGTGTAGAACCGCACGACGACGTGGGGCAGGCCCATCGCGCCGAAGAACGTGGCGACGATGACGGAGTAGGTCAGGTAGAGGCCCTCGGGCCCGTCGCTCAGCCCGCTCGTGCCGCCACCGAAGGGCGTCGACCAGCCGTCGTCGCCGGTGCCGGAACCGGTCCCGGAGCCCGTCGCCAGGTCGTCGGGCAGGGGGCGGCCGTCGCCCAGCCACACGACGGCGAGGACGGCGAGCGGGGCGAGCAGGGCGGTCAGCTTCAGCCAGTACTGGAACGCCTGGACGAACGTGATCGAGCGCATGCCGCCCGAGGCGACGCCGACGAGCACGACGGCGGCCACCACGAGCCCGCCGAGCCAGCGGGGCGCCCCCGTCACCGCGGTCAGCGTGATGCCGGCGCCCTGGAACTGCGGCAGCAGGTAGAGCCACCCCACGGCGACGACGAGCAGCGCGCAGGCCGCGCGCACGGCCCCCGAGGCCAGCCGCGCCTCCGCGAAGTCCGGCAGCGTGTAGGCCCCCGAGCGGCGCAGCGGGGCGGCGACGAGGGCGAGCAGCACGAGGTAGCCCGCGGTCCAGCCGACGGGGTACCAGAGCATCTCCGCCCCGAACGCCATCACCAGCCCGGCGACGCCGAGGAACGAGGCGGCCGAGACGTACTCCCCGCCGATCGCCGAGGCGTTGAGTCCCGGCCCCACGCTGCGCGAGGCCACGAAGAAGTCGCTGGTGGTGCGCGAGAGCCGCAGGCCCCACGTCGAGATCACGAGGGTGACGACGACGACGAGCGCGACGGCCCCCGCGCCCCAGGTGGGGTCGAGGTCGCCGCTCACCCCTGCTCCTCCCCGGCCCTGCGGGCCACGAGCTCGGCGAAGTCGCGCTCGTTGGCCTCGGCGCGGCGCACGTGCAGCCAGCCGAGGCCGAAGAGCAGCGGGTAGACGGCCCCGGCGAGCACCGCCCACGCCAGCGGCACGCCCAGCATCCGCACGTCGGCCAGCGACGGCACGAGGTAGAACAGCGCCGGCAGGCCGCCCAGCCCGACCACCAGCCCGCCGACGGTCAGCAGGCCCAGGCGCAGCTGCTCGCGCAGCAGCGAGCGGAGGTAGACCTCGCCGACCGCGGTGCCCGCGTCGATCTGCTCCGCTCCCGTCGTACGACGGACCGCGCGGCGCGGCGGGCCCGTCACCCGCACCCGCGCCGACGGCGGCAGCGGCCGCGGCGGCTCGGGGAGGTCGTGGGGGTCCACGCTCAGCGGGCCCCGACGCGACCGGCGAGCACCTCGCGCAGCGCCCGGGTGTGGCGCCGGCTCACGCCCAGCTCGGTGCCGTCGACGAGCACCGTGCAGCGGCCCGCGTCCATCCGCACCTCGGCCACGTGCGCGAGCGCGACGAGCAGCGAGCGGTGCACGCGCACGAAGCCCGCGCCGGCCCACTCCTCCTCGAGCGTGGTCAGCGGGGTCCGCACGAGGTACGACGCCGCCTCGCCGTCGACGCGCGCGTGCAGCCGGGCGTAGTCGCCCTGCGCCTCGACGTACCGGATCGTGGAGCGGGGCAGGAAGCGCGTCACCCCGCCGCGCTCGACGCGCACCTGCTCGTCGTCGGCCGGGGCCGGCGGGGGAGCGCTGCGGGCGAGCACCCGCCGTACCGCCTCGGCGAGGCGCTCCTCGCGCAGCGGCTTCAGCAGGTAGTCCACGGCGCTGAGGTCGAAGGCCTCGAGCGCGTGCTCCTCGTGCGCGGTCACGAACACGACGGGCGGGGGCTCGCGGAACGCGGCCAGCACCCCGGCGAGCTCCAGGCCGCTCAGGCCCGGCATGGCGATGTCGAGGAACACGACGTCGACCCCGCCCTCGTGGAGCACGCGCAGCGCCTCGGTCGCCGACGCGCAGACCCGCACCTCGCCGACGCGCGGGTCGCGGCCCAGCAGCCAGGCCAGCTCGTCGCGGGCCGGCTGCTCGTCGTCGACCACGAGCGCGACGGGGAGGGGCGCCGCGCCGGGGGGAGTGGCCTGGATCACCGCACGACCGTAGCGCGGGCGCAGCCCCTCACGGGTGCACGCCCGGCGCGAACTTGGGCACGCGGACCGTCACCTTCGTGCCGGCGCCGGGCGCGGTCTCCACGACGAGGCCGGCCTCGTCGCCGTACGTCGCGCGGAGCCGGGCGTCGACGTTGCCGAGCCCGACCGACGGGTGCACGCCCTCGCCGTCCCCCCGGCCGCCGGGCGCACCTGGCCCGCCGCCCGTCACGTCCTCCCCGGCCAGCACCCGCGCGATGCGCTCGGGGTCCTCGCCCGCCCCGTCGTCCTCGACCTCGACGACGCAGAGCCGGCCCAGGTCGCGCGCGACGATCGTGACGGTGGTGACGGGGCGCGGCGAGCCGGCCAGCCCGTGCCGCACGGCGTTCTCCACCAGCGGCTGCAGGCAGAGGAAGGGCACGGTCACGCCGAGCACCTCCGGGGCGATCCGCAGGCGCACCGCGAGGCGGTCGCCGAAGCGCGCCTGCTCTAGCAGCAGGTAGCGCTCGATGGCGCGCAGCTCGTCGGCCAGCGTCGTGAACTCGCCGTGGCGGCGGAAGGAGTAGCGCGTGAAGTCGGCGAACTCGAGCAGCAGCTCGCGGGCCCGGTCGGGGTCGGTGCGCACGAAGCTGGCGATGGCGCCGAGGGAGTTGTAGACGAAGTGGGGGCTGATCTGGGCCCGCAGCGCCCGCACCTCGGCCTCGACGAGCCGGTTGCGCGACGCGTCGAGCTCGGCGAGCGCGAGCTGCCCCGAGACCCAGACCGCCACCTCGTCGGTGGCCCGCACGAGCCGACCCGTCGAGCGGGGCGCGACGACGACGAGGGTGCCGACGACGTCGTCCTCGACCACGAGCGGGCTCGCGATCGCGGCGCGGGCGAGGCACCCGTCCGCGGTGCAGGGCAGCTCGTCGGCGTCGGCGAGGAGGGTGACGCCCGCGTCGACGGCCCGGGCGGCCAGCGCGGCGCACTGCTCGGCGTGGTGGGCGCCGATGCCGTCCCAGGCGAGGACGCCGTCGGCGCCGGTCAGCGCGACGGCGGGCGTGCCGAGCAGGGCACGCAGGTGGCGCACGGCCCGCTCGGCGCTGTCGGCGCGCAGGCCCTCGCGCAGCGCGGGCGCGGCGAGCGAGGCGTTGTGGAGCGTGCGGAAGGTCGCGCGGTCGGCCTCCGTGCCCAGGTGGGTGCGGCGCCTGCTCCAGCGCGCCACGTCAGCGGAAGCGGATGAGCAGGTCGCCGTCGCCCTCGTCGGGCTCCTCGACCTCCGCGGCCGGGGCCGCGGGGCGGGTGGAGGCGGCGGGGGGCGCGCCCCGCCGGGCCGGGCGCGCGCGGTCGTCGCCGAGCGCGGCGCGGACCGGGGGCATCTCGCCGGTGTCGACCACGTAGGTGATGACGCCCTCGGCGGTGTCGCCGATGTCGAACGTGGGCTGCGGGCGCGGCGGGGTACGGCGCTCCCCGCCCCCCGCGGCCTCGGCGGCCTCCGCGTCGGCGGGCGGGGTGGAGGTGGCGGCCTCGCCCCGGTCGTCGCGCTCACCCGACGCGTCCGGGGTCGCGTCGGTGCCGTCCGTGCCGTCCGTGTCGCCCTCGGCGGCGCGGCGGGAGGCGTTGCGCGCCGCGCGCTCGGACAGCTCGGCGGCCTCGGCCGCGGCGCGGACGCGCTCGGTCACGGTCGCCCAGGCCTCGGCGAGCACGGGGGCACGGTGGCAGTGGCTGATCCACGGCAGCTGCATGCCGTCGGGGCCGCGGCCGTAGTCGTCGTAGAGCGCGAGGGCGTCGGCGACGGCGCGCTCCTGCTCGGAGTGGCTGCGGGCGAGCACGGCGGGCAGGCGGCGCACGACCTCGGCCAGCCCGTCGCGGGTGACGACCTGCCAGTGGCGGAACGACTCGGTGCCGACCGACCCGAAGTACGGCGACGCCACCAGCGGGGCCGTCGGGTCGGGGGCCCCGCCGAGGCGGAGCGCGGCGCCGAGCTTGCGGACCCAGGGGATGCGCTGGTCGTGCTCCTGCGCGAGCACCGCGACCTGGCCGCCGGGGCGCAGGACGCGCGCCGCCACCTCGAGGTCGGGGAGCTCGTGCAGCGCGACGATCGCGTCGACGGAGCGGTCGGGGAGGCTCATGGAGCCGTCCTCGCTGGCGCGCACGTCGTACCCCAGCGCGGCGAGGGCCTCGGCGAGCGTGGCCGTGCCGCGGGGGTCGCCGACGAGCACCACGGTGCGCCCGGACTGGCCCGCCAGCCAGGCGGCGGCGTCCGGGGGGAACGGGGAGGTGCGGGTCTGCGCGGACAGCTGGTCCATGGTGCGCCCGAGGCTACCGGCGCCGCGTCCGGCGGGGGGCTCGCCACGCCGCCGCCGACGCCGCTCCGACGCCCGTTCGTCACAGAACTTTCACCCGTCGGGACGGGGCTCTCAGGAAATTCTCGGGATAGCGTTCCGAGGCCACCCTTTTACCCTCGAGAGGTACCGCGTTGTCCGTTCACCAGGTCCCCCCGACGACCGCCCGTTCGCGTGTCGGTCGTCTCGCGGCGCTGGCCGTCGCGTCCGCCACGGCGTGCGTCGTCGTGCCGGTCGCCGTCGCGCCGTCCGCCACTGCGGCCGACCCCGTCACGATCCAGCTCCTCAACCTCAACGACTTCCACGGTCGCATCGACGCGAACACGACGAAGCTCGCCACCACCGTCGAGGGTCTCCGCGCCCAGCACGGTGACGACAGCACGCTGCTGCTGTCGAACGGCGACAACATCGGCGCCTCGCTCTTCGCCTCCGCCGTGCAGCAGGACGAGCCCACGCTCGACGTGCTGAACGCGCTCGACGTCGCCGCGTCGTCGGCGGGCAACCACGAGTTCGACCAGGGCTACGACGACCTGACCGGTCGGGTCGCCGACCGGGCCGAGTTCCCCTTCCTCGGCGCGAACGTCTACGACAAGGGCACGACGAACCCGGCCCTGCCGGAGTTCGAGCTGCTCGAGGTGCAGGGCCAGACGGTCGCCGTCATCGGCGCCGTGACGCTGGAGACCGAGGACATTGTCTCGCCGGCGGGCATCGCGACCATCGAGTTCGGCGACCCCGTCGAGGCCGTCAACCGCGTGGCGGGCGAGCTGAGCGACGGCGACGAGGCCAACGGCGAGGCCGACGTCATCGTGGCGGAGTACCACGAGGGCGCCAACGCGGCCACGAGCCTCGACGCCGCCAAGGCCGACCGCCCCGAGTTCGCCGACATCGTGGACGGCACGTCCGCGGCCGTCGACGTCATCTTCACGGGCCACACGCACCAGAAGTACGCCTACGACGCGCCCGTCCCCGGCGGCGAGGGCACCCGCCCGGTCCTCCAGACGGGTCAGTACGGCGAGAACGTCGGCCAGGTCCTCCTCAGCGTCGACCCCGCGACGGGCGACGTGGTGTCCTACCAGCAGGCCAACGTGGCCCGCTCGGCCACGGAGAACGTCGCGCTCCCGCGCGTGGCGGCGGTCAAGCAGATCACGGACGCGGCCCTGGCCTTCGCGGCCGAGGTCGGCAACCAGCCGGTCGGCGAGATCACCGGCGACATCACCCGCGCCTACAACTCGGCCGGCGCCGCGGTCCGCGACGCCCAGTCGAGCCTCGGCGGCCTCGTCGGCAACGCGCTGCGCGACGGCATCCCGTCCGACCTCGGCGCGGCCGACATCGGCATCGTCAACCCGGGCGGCCTGCGCGACGACCTGCTCTTCGCGGGCAACCCGTCCGTCCCGGGCAACACCGACGGCGTCGTGACGGTGGCCGAGGCCAACAACGTGCTGCCGTTCCTCAACAACATCTGGCTCGTCGAGCTGACGGGTGCGGACCTGAAGGCCGTGCTCGAGCAGCAGTGGCCGGTCGAGGGCCGCAGCACCACGCTGCGCCTCGGGCTCTCGGACAACATGTCGGTGACGGTCGACCCGGCCGGCCCGGTGGGTGACCGCGTCAAGAACATCTGGATCGACGGCGAGCTCGTCGGCCCCGAGGACACCTACACGGTCTCGACGTTCAACTTCCTCGCGCAGGGCGGCGACAGCTTCTCGGCGTTCACCAACGGCACGAGCCGCGACACCGGCCTCGTCGACCGCGACCTCTGGCTGTCCTACCTCGAGGACAACAGCCCGATCGACCCGGACTTCGCGGTCCGCCAGGTGAACGCGCCCGCGGTGCCGACCCAGCTGGGCGTCGGTGAGACGGCCGAGTTCACCGTCGCGGGTCTCGACCTGACCTCGCGCGGCGCCCCGGCCAACGAGGCGCTCGTCGCCGAGGTCTACGACGCGGAGGGCGAGTTCGTCGCCGACGCGGGCGAGTTCACCGTCACCGGCGGACAGGCCGCGGTCGAGCTGCAGGTGCCGATCGAGGCCGAGGCGGGCGACTCCGTCTACCTGGTCTCCTACCCGGGCGGCACCGTCGTCGGCCCGATCGAGGTCGTGGACAACCGTCCGGCCTCCACCGTGACCGGCCCGGGCACCGCGACGGGCTTCTACAACCAGTACACGGCGATCCCCGTCCAGGTGGACTCGGCCGAGGGCACGGGCACCGGCGTCGTCGAGCTGCGCTGGGGGAGCTACGTCCACCGCGCCGCGGTGGGTGCGGACGGCCGCGCCGTCCTCGCGCTGCCGAAGACCTTCGCCCCGGGCACCTACCGGGTCGGCGTCTACTACCTGGGTGACGAGTCCACCGCGCGCTCCAGCGCCGGCGTGGTCGTGACGATCAACAAGGCCCGCTCGGTCCTGAAGATCTCGGCGTGGCCGCAGCCCATCCCGACGGGCCGCACCGGCACGCTCGGCATCGAGGTCGGCAACTCCAGCGGCGCGCCCTACTCGGGCTGGGCCAACGTGTCGTACGGCGGCACCGGCCTGCGCGTCTTCGTCAACCGCGGCTTCGCCCGCGTGACGCTGCCGCCGAAGAACACCGGCTGGTACCGCCTCACGGTGTGGACCGACGGCACCAACCTGATCGCGCCCGCCGCGGCCGCGATCTCGGTGCCCGTCCGCCGCTGACGCACCCGCTCCACCCGCTCCACCACCGACAGGGAGTCGGCCCCGCAGGGGGTCGGCTCCCTGTCGCCGTCCGGGGCCGAGGGCCTGGGTAGCCTGCGCGGGTGACCGCGTCCAGCCCCGACCCGCTCGCCCACCTGCTCGCCCTCGAGGGGGTCGGGTCGGCGTACGCGGCCGCGCGCGACGGCATCGACGTCATGCTGCGGGACCGCGGGCTGCGGCGTACCTCCCCGGAGACCACGGCCGAGTCGCTCCTGCGCGGTGCCCACGCCAGCGCGGCGCTCGAGGGGTCCGCCTCCTCGCTCACGCAGGTGCGGGAGGGGGAGGGTGACGACGTCGCGCAGGACGCGCTGCGGGTCTCGACGGCGCTGCTGGGACTGGCCCCGCAGCTGCGGCAGGCGCCGCTCATGGTCTTCGCCCGGCTGCACGCGCTGGTCGCCGCGGGCTCGCTGCCCGAGGAGCGGCTGGGCCGCCCCCGCGACGCGGAGGCGGCGGCGCGGCTGCGGGGGATCGCCGATCTCCTGCTGGGCTCCCGCGAGACGCCGGCGCTCGTCGTGGCCGCGGTCGTGCACGCCGAGCTCGCCGCGTCGGCGCCGTTCGGCTCCCACAACGGCATCGTGGCGCGCGCCGCGGAGCGGCTCGTGCTCGTCGCCCGCGGCGTCGACGAGAAGTCGCTGGTGGTGCCCGAGGCGGGCCACCTCGCGCTGCGCCGGGAGTACGAGTCGAACCTGCGCGGCTACCGCGACGGCGGACGGGCCGGGGTCCACGCCTGGCTGTTGTACGGCGCCGAGGCCTTCGCGGCCGGCGCCGAGGCGAGCCCCCTGCGGCGCGGGGCGACGGACTGATCGGCCCGCCGCGGCGCAGCGAACGGCCCCCGGAGTCGCGTAGATCCAGGGGCCGTTGCTGACACGCACCTCCGATGGCTACCAAGCGTGCATCTGGTTGCTGCCGCGGGAGTCCCGCTGACAGGCGCCCTGTGAGAAGGGTGGATCGCCGCGTGGGTACCCGGTGGTGCGTGGGGCTCTGTCGAGTTGTGCTGCCTGGTGGTGATCCGCCGCGTCCGGCGTGCTCCCTTGTCTACGCCTGTGACCTGGGTCACGCAAGGGGTTCCTCGACGGTAACTTCGCGCGTCTCGCGACGGACCCGTCAGGCGGTACGGCGGCGCCGCCGCACCTGCGACCAGGCCACGCCGCCGAGGGTCAGGGCCCCGCCCAGCGCGAGGGCGGTGATGGTGGGGCCGGGCGGGGGCAGCCGCAGCCGGGCGCGCAGGGCGACGGGCTCGTCGAAGACGAGGACGGGCCAGTCGTTCGCGACGGCGACCCGGCGCAGCTCGCGGTCCGGGTTGACCGCGGAGGGGTGACCGACCGCCTCGAGCATCGGCACGTCGGTGATCGAGTCGCTGTAGGCGTAGCTGGCGGAGAGGTCGTAGCCGCGCTCCTCGGCCAGCGCCCGCACCGCGTTGGCCTTCTCCTCGCCGTACGCGTAGTAGGCGATCTCGCCGGTGTAGCGCCCCTCCGCCTCGACGAGGCGCGTCGCCACGACGCGGTCGGCGCCGAGCATGGCGCCGATCGGCTCGACCACCTCGGAGCCGGAGGTCGAGACGATCACGACCTCGCGCCCGGCCCGCTTGTGCTCGTCGATGAGGGTGACGGCCTCGTCGTACACGAGCGGGTCGACGATGTTGTGCAGGGTGTCGGAGACGATCTCGCGCACCGTGGCCACGTCCCACCCGGCGGTCATGGCGGACAGGAACTGCCGCATCTTCTCCATCTGGTCGTGGTCCGCGCCGCCGACGAGGTAGACGAACTGGGCGTACGCCGAGCGCAGCACCGCGCGCCGGGAGATGAGGCCGCCGGCCTGGAAGGGCTTGCTGAACGCCAGCGTGCTGGACCTCGCGATGATCGTCTTGTCGAGGTCGAAGAACGCCGCGGTGGGCGCGGGGCCGGCTGGCATGCCTCCCAGGATAGGCGCCGGGGGCGAGGCGGGGGCGGGATCGGGACCGGTCCGGGAGGCACCTAGGGTCGGGCCGGTGGACACCCGCGACCTGCTGGAGATCGCCGCCCGCCTGCTGCCGACCGCGGACGTCGAGGGCGCCCGGGTCGACCGGTCCGGCGCCACGCACGACGTGGTCCTGCTCCCCGGCACGGCGGTGGTCCGCGTCGCGCGGAGCGAGCGCGCCGCGGCCCAGCTGCCCCGGCGCACCGAGCTGCTGCGCCGGCTGGGCCAGCGGCACCCGGCCCTCGGTGCCCCCGCGGTGCTGACCGACGTCGTCGACGGCGCCGTCGCGCTCGGCTGGGTGGACGGCGCCCCCTCCACGCGGGCGCCCGTCCCGGCCGTGGCCGCCCTGCTGCGCGAGCTGGCGACGGTCGACCTGGACCCGCTGGCCGACGTGCTGGGCGAGCCGCACGAGTACGCCGGGCGCGGCGAGTGGGCCGCGCTGCTCGACCAGCACGTCGTCGAGCGCCTCCCGCCGTCGTGGCGGAGCGAGGCGCGCCGCCGCATCGACGCCGCGCTCGCCCTGCCGCCCGTCGAGCCCGTGCTGGTGCACGGCGACCTCGCCGGGCCGAACCTGCTGTGGCGCGACGGCCGCCTCGCCGGCGTCGTCGACTGGGACCTGGCCCAGCCCTTCGACCCGGCGGTGGACGCGGCGTGCCTGGCCTCCTTCGGGTGGCACGTGGTGCGGGCGGTCGTCGACCCGGCGACGTACGCCCGGGCGCGGACCTGGCAGGCGACGTTCGGCCTCGAGCTCCCGCTGTCCGCCGTCCTCGACGGGCGCCCCGCGGCCGAGGTGGACGCGCTGATCGGGCGCACGCAGCAGTGGCTCTCGGCCACCGCGGGCCGCTACTGAGCCTCGCGCAGCTCCGCGCCGGAGGGCCGGGAGCGGAAGCCGAGGTCGGCCGGGGTCACCTCGCCGCCGTCGGGCAGGCGGCCGACGAGGTAGACCGCCACGCGGGCGCCGTCGGTGCCGAGCACGCGGCCCACGACGCCGAGCGCGGCACGGAACGCCGCGGGCGCCGCCACCTCGACGTACCCCCGCACGGAACCGCCGCCGCTGGCGTCGGTGCGGTAGGCGAGGTCGACGGGGCCCACGCCCTCGAGCCGCAGCAGCGCACCGGCCAGCTCGGCCTCGACCTGCTCGGGGGAGCGGCCGGAGGCGCCGAGCAACCGCGTCAGCCAGCCCATCGTGTCCCCGTCACCCGGCCATCATGGCGCGGTGGCGCCAGGCCCGCTCAGGTGCCCTCGCGGCGCGGCACGTCGCGCCCGATCGGCACGTCGACCGCCGAGGCCGAGCCGTCGGGCCCGACGAGGAACGGCGCCATCGACGGGTCGGACTGGTAGGCGCGCAGCTGGTCGCCCAGCGCGGAGTCGCTCGCGAGCGCGTCGTGCACCGTGCGGATGTAGGCCTCGTGGCTGTGGTTGCCGAGCACGTCGTTCCACGCCGCGGGGCTGGGCAGCTCGACCTGCTGGCCGACGGAGGGGAGCCCGCCGGGCTGCCAGCCGCCGAGGTCGGCGCGCGGCACGGGGTCGAGGGAGTGGCCCATCTGCAGCACCTGCACGCCCTCGATGCGCAGGTGGTCGACGGGCGAGCCGTAGGTGACCATGTTCGTCACGTTGAACCGCTCCCGGAACCCCGGGTCCGCGGCCAGGTGGCCGGTGATCATGCCGCCCTGCGAGTGCCCGACCATGAGCACCGGCGCCCCGGCCGGGATGCCGGCGCGCTCCATCGCGGCCCGCACCGACTCGGCCGCGGCCGTGGGGTTGCCGGCCATGAGCTGCACGTTGGCGGTGAGGTCGCGGGGCATGGTGCCGCCGCTCGGGCTCCACGTCTCGGTGCCGGGCACGGCGACGACGTACGCCGGGGTGCCCCCGTTGTCGACCCTGACGATGCGCACCTCGCCGTCGCTGCCGGGGGTCGTGCCGTTCGTGTAGGCGTCGGTCACCGACTGCATGATCGCGTCGAGGCTGCGCGGTGGCTCCAGGGCGGGGCGCGACGAGGGGCCACCGTCGTGGGCGGGCACGGCGACCGGGTCGCCCGCGCGGCCCCCGCCCTCGGTGAACCAGCGCCGGTCCTCGCCCGTCCAGAGGTTCACGCCGACACCGGCGAGGGCGCCGAGGCCGGTGATCGCGCTGGCGGCGATCGAGGCGACGCTGTGGTCGCCGCGCCCCAGGAGGACGTCGAGCACCTTGCCCTGGAGGTCGAGCTGGGCCCCGAGGAAGCGGCCGAGCGCCTGCCCGCCGGCGACGAGCCGGTCGCCGATCCAGTCACCGACCCGGCCCAGCAGGCCCTGGGGCTCCGGCGGAGGACCCTGTGGCCCGGCCGACCCGCCCGCGGCACCGGTCGCCCCCTCGCCGCCGGAGGCCACCTCCTGGGCGTCGGCCTCGGCGCGCAGGCGCACCGCGAGCTCGAAGAGGTGCTCGGCGACGAGCACGAGCTGCGGGCGGCGGGTGAAGGACCACTCGCCGCGCACGCGCTCGGCGTCCGGACCGGTCCACGTGAACCCCTCGAGCGCCGCGTCGAGGCGGGCGGCGAGGTCGCGGACCGCCGTGGCCCCGTCGGTCATCGTGTCGGCCGCGGCGAGCCCCGCCGCCACGTCCATGCCGTGCGTCACGAGCGTCATCACGCGGCCCCCGGCCGCTGCTCGAGGAGGCGCACGAGGTGGTCGAGCGCGCCGGCGACGTCCCACTGCAGCGTCGCGGCCAGCGCGCCGGCCCGCTCGCCGGTGACGATCGTCGTGCCGAGCGGGCCCTCGCCCACGCCGTACAACCCGGTGGCGGTGACGAGCCAGGTGCGGACCGCGAGGGAGTCCGGGGGCGGGGTCGCCCCGGGCGGGCCGGGTACGGCGGGCGCGGTGGGCACGTGGGCGCCGACGCTCGTCGTCACGACGTGCAGCGCCGTGGTGGCGAGGTCGGCGGGCGGCTCGGTGCGGTCCTCGGGGCGGCTGATCGCCGGGTCCGCGACGACGTGCGCGAGGTCCGGCAGCAGGTTCCGGACCGTCGGCCAGAGCGCGGCGGTGGGGAAGGTCGTCGTACGGGGGCCGGGTGCGCCCGCCGGTGCACCCGCCGCGGCGGTGGGGGCGACGGGGGTGCGGAGCGCCCCCCGGCTGCCGAGGAGCACGAGGTCGCTGCGCACGGTCGTCGTGCCCGTGGTGACGGCGACGCGGAGGGCGACGTGGGGGGCGTCGGGCGGCAGGCCGGGGACGCCGGGGACGGCGGGGGCGCCGGGGTCGCCCGGCGGGGAGGAGGTGGACACGGGAGGCCCCTTTCGACGCGTGGGCTCCACCGTCGCGCCTGCGGGCCGCGGGCGGCAGGTGGAAGGTTCCGGTACGTCGCGCCCCGGGTGCGGCGCGCCGCTTCTCGTCCCCAGGCCGGCGCCGACGTCCGGTCGTCCCCAGGGCGCGGTTGCCGGCAGCGGGTGGCCCGTCGTGGCGGTGACCGTGGGTCCATGTGGACACGAGCGCGGAGCGGCGCGGCCCGGAGCGACCCGTCGGACGCCGGCGAGCCGGGGGCGCCGCCCCTGCTCGCCACGGCCGACCCCGACCTGCGGGCGGCGGTGGAGCGGCTGGCCGCGGCGACCGGCGCCGGGCTCGAGGTGGTGGAGGACCCGGTGGCCGCGCTGGCGCGGTGGCAGACGGCGCCGCTGGTGCTCGTCGGCGCGGACCTCGCCCCCACCCTGGGCGACCTGCGCCCGGCCCGCCGCGACGCGGTGCACGTGCTGGCGGCGACGGACCCGCCGCCGGTCACCTACCGCGCGGCCGTCGAGCTCGGGGCGAGCAGCGTGGCCGCCCTGCCCGGGGCGACGGAGTGGCTGGCCGAGCAGCTCGGGGACCAGGAGGACGCGCGCGGGGGTTCCCGGACCGTCGCCGTCGTCGGGGGCAGCGGGGGAGCGGGAGCGACGGTCCTGGCGTGCGCGGCGGGGGCGGTGGCCGCCGCGGCAGGCCCCGCCGTCGTCGTCGACCTCGACCCCTGGGGGCCCGGCGCCGACCGCCTGCTCGGCCTGGAGGACGCGGACGGCGTCCGGTGGGACGCCCTCGCCGGCACGGTGGGACGCATCGGTGGCCGGGCGCTGCGCGAGGCCCTGCCGCGCCGTGGTGACCTGGGCGTCCTCACGCAGGGTGGCGCGGGCGGCTCGGGCAGCTCGGGCGGCCCGGGGGGCCCGACAACGGGCGGGGGCGAGGAGCCGCCGCTCGAGGTGGTCCGCGAGGTGCTGGCCGCGGCGGGCCGCGGCCACGACACGGTGGTACTGGACCTGCCCCGCCGCTCCGACGCCCGCACCGCGGAGCTCGCCGCCCGCGCCGACCTGGTGGTCGTCGTGGTGGACCCGACCCTCGCGGGCGTCGCCTCGGCGGCCCGGGTGGTCGGGTGGCTGGGAGGTACGACGCCGGTCGGCGTCGTGGTGCGCGGCCCCGGGGCGCGACCCGAGCAGGTGGCGCGGGCGGTGGGGGCGCCGCTGGTGGGGGAGCTGCCCTCGCGGCCGCGCTTGGTCGAGCCCGTGCTCCTCGGGGTGGGTCCGCTGCGCGTGCGGGGCGCGCTGGCGGCGGCCGCCGCCCAGGTGCTCGACGTCGTCGGGGCGACCGTGGGGCGTGCGGCGTGAGCGCCGTGCCGCACCTGGTGGACGCCGTCCGCGACCAGCTCGCCGGCGAGCTGGCCGAGCCCGGTGCCCTGACTCCCCGCCGCGTCGCGGCCGCCCTGCGCGACCTCGGCCGGCCGGTCGGGGACGCGACCGTCCTCGCGGTGCACGAGGAGCTGCGGCGGGAGGTCGGCGGCGCCGGTCCCCTCGAGCCGCTCCTGCGCCTGCCCGACGTGACCGACGTGCTGGTCAACGGCGCGGACGACGTCTTCGTCGACGTCGGCGAAGGGCTCGAGCGCACGGACGTGCGGTTCGTCGACGAGGCGGCCGTGCGTCGGTTGGCGCAGCGGCTGGCGGCCCGCGCCGGTCGTCGCCTCGACGACGCCGTGCCGCACGTCGACGCCCGGCTGCCCGACGGCACCCGGCTGCACGCGGTGCTGGCCCCCGTGGCCCGGCCCGGGACGCTCGTCAGCCTGCGCGTGCCGCGGCCCGGCCGACTGGGCCTCGACGACCTGCTCGAGCGCCGGGCGGTGACGCCGGAGGGAGCCCGGCTGCTCCACCGGCTCGTGGCGCGCCGTCGGGCGTTCCTCGTCAGTGGAGGCACCGGGTCGGGGAAGACGACCCTGCTGGGCGCGCTGCTGTCCCTGGCGCCCCGGCACGAGCGCATCGTGCTGGTCGAGGACTCCAGCGAGCTGCGGCCCGAGCACCCGCACGTGGTGGCGCTCGAGGCGCGGCCGGCGAACGTGGAGGGCGCGGGGGAGGTCACGCTCCGCACGCTGGTGCGCCAGGCGCTGCGCATGCGCCCCGACCGGCTGGTCGTCGGGGAGGTGCGCGGCGCCGAGGTGGTGGAGCTGCTGGCGGCGCTCAACACCGGGCACCAGGGCGGCTGCGGCACCGTGCACGCCAACAGTGCGCGGGACGTCGTCCCCCGGGTGGAGGCCCTGGCCCAGGCCGCCGGCCTGCCCCGGGCCGCCGCCCACAGCCAGCTGGCCGCGGCGTTGGACGTCGTGCTCCACCTCGGCCGGGGCCGCGACGGGAGGCGGCGGCTGGCGGAGGTCGCCGTGCCCGTGCGCCGCCCCGACGGTCTCGTCGAGGCCTGGCCGGCCGTCGAGTTCGACGCGTCCGGGGGTGTTCGCCTCGGTCCGGGGGCCGAGCGGCTGGAGGAGCTGCTCGGCGACCAGGACGGTGAACCGTGAGCGGCCTCGTCGCCGGTGCGGCGGCCGGTGCCGCCGTCCTCCTGCTGGCGCCGTCGCGCCCGCGGGTCGGCGGCCGGGGTGACGCGACCGCGGGGGGCCCACAGCGCCCCGCCGGCACGCTCGTCGTCGCCGGGGTCGTCGCCGGCGGCACCGCGCTCGTCCTCGGCGGGGGCGGGATCGTGGCCGTGTGGGCGGCCCTCGGTACGGCGGTGCTGCTGGCCGGGCGCGCCCTCCTGGCCCGCCGGGCGTCCGCCCGGGCCGCGGCCCGCACGCGGGAGCGCGTGGTGTCCGTCTGCGAGGCGCTGGCCTCGGAGCTGCGATCGGGGCGGCCACCCGCGACCGCCCTCGCGGCGGCGGCGGAGGAGTGGCCGGCGGTGGCCGGCGTACGACGCGCCGAACGCCTCGGTGCCGACGTGCCCACCGCCTGGCGGGCGCTGGCGCGGTCGCCGGGGGCGGACGACCTGCGGCTGGTCGCGGCCGCCTGGCAGGTCAGTGCCCGCACCGGCGCCGGTCTCGCCGAGGCCCTGGCGCGGGTGGCCGCGCTGGCCCGCGCGACGCAGGGCACCCGCCGCGTCGTCGCCTCGGAGCTGGCCTCGGCGCGCGCGACCGCCCGCCTCATGGCCGGCCTGCCGGTCGTGGCGCTGCTGATGGGCGGCACGACGGGCGGGGACCCCGTCCACTTCCTCACCGCGACGCCGGTGGGCCTCGGGTGCCTCGCGGGCGGCCTGGTCGCGGGGTTCCTGGGCCTGTGGTGGATCGAGGCCATCGCCGACGACGTGACCCGGTCGGCGTCGTGAGCGGCGCCGCCGTCGTGGCCGCCCTCTGCGCGGCCGGTGCGTACCTCGCCGTCGGCCCCCCGGCGCCGCGGGTGCGCCCCCGGGCCGCCGGTGGTGAGGGGCCCGCACGCTCCGACCTCCTGCAGCGCTGGGCCGTCCTCTGGTGCGGGTGCGCCGCGCTGGGGGTGGTGTCGTTCGTCGGGGGCCCGCTCGGCTGGCTCCTGGGCGCGGGCGCGGCCGCCGGGTTGTGGACGCTGCTGCGCCGCTCGGAACCCGCCTCCGTGCGCCGCCACCGAGCCCGGCTGCGGCGGGAGCTGCCCGCCCTCGTCGAGATGTACGGCGCGGCCCTCGGCTCCGGCGCCGCCCCCGGACCGGCCCTCGACGTCGTGCGCCTCGCCCTCCCCGGCCCGGCCGCGGCGGAGCTCGCCCCGGTGGCGGCGCGGCTCGGGCTGGGGCTCGAGCCCACGCAGGTCTGGGCCCGTCTCGGCGTCGACAGCCCACCGTTGGCCCCGCTCGGGCGCGTCATGGTCCGGGCGCACGAGTCCGGTGCCGGTGTCACGGCTGCCGTCCTCGACCTCGCCGACGAGCTCGCCGCCCAGGAGCGCGCGGGGGTGGAGGACCGGGCGCGCACCGTCGGGGTGCGGGCCGCGGTGCCCCTCGGCGTGTGCCTGCTGCCCGCCTTCCTGCTCCTCGGCATCGTGCCGCTCGTGGCGGCGGCCGTGGACGGCATCCGGTGGTGAGGGACGTGCCGCAAAGCGTCCCCAGCCGGACGGTGGCCCCGCCCCCTCCACAGTCCGCCCGCGGCCCGGCCCGCCGGCCCGCCCGCCGTCGGAGGGTGGCTGCGTCGCCCGAGGGGCGGCCCGGCGGCGGTCCCGCGCCCCGGTCATCCGCGCCGGTCCGACCGGCGCGACACGAAGGAGGAGACACCGTGCGAGCACACCTGACGAGGCCCCGTCGGAGCCGGAGGGGCCGCACCCGGCCCCGGGCCGACCAGCGGGGCATCACGACGGCGGAGTACGCCGTGGGCACCGCCGCCGGCGCCGGCCTGGCCGGGTTGGCCTTCCAGCTGCTCACCGGCGGGCTGGGCAACCAGATGCTGACCTCGATGTTCGACCACGTCCTCGGTCTGATCGGGGTCGGATGAGAGCCGGGCGT